>JAQWCZ010000089.1 GCA_028705705.1 Paludibacter sp. | reverse complement strand
CTGAAGTTAAGAGTTGTGTGTAGTAAAGGAACCTATATCAGGGCATTGGCAAGGGATATCGGACTGGCATTAAATAGTGGAGCTCATTTAGCTGCTCTTGAACGCACCAGGATTGGAGACATCAGACTTGAGGATTGCCTGGAAATCAATGAGCTTATTGATCACATAGAATATGAAATGATTAAAGAAAAAAATACTACTGATAAGTCGGTAGATTCAATTTAAAAGTAAAAATGAAATTATCAAAATTTAAGTTTAAATTACCGGAAGAATTGATTGCTCAATATCCTTCCAGGCATCGGGATGAATCCCGCCTGATGGTTATCGACAAAAAAACAGGTAATATTGAACACCATGTTTTTAAGGAAGTTATTAACTTCTTTAATGAAAACGATTTGTTTATTTTTAACGACACCAAAGTTTTTCCAGCCAGGATGTATGGTAACAAAGAAAAAACAGGGGCTCAGATTGAGGTGTTTTTACTTCGGGAGTTGAATCGTGAGATGCGCTTATGGGATGTACTGGTTGAACCAGCCAGAAAAATCCGCATCGGAAATAAACTTTATTTCGGCGAAGATGATTCGATGGTGGCGGAAGTAATCGACAACACCACATCACGCGGAAGAACATTGAGGTTTTTATTCGACGGCACTCACGAAGAATTTAAAAAGCATCTTCACCGATTGGGAGAAACACCCCTTCCACGTAACATCAAACGTCCGGTTGAACAGGAAGACGAAGAACGTTTTCAAACCATTTTTGCCAAAAATGAAGGGGCTGTTTCTGTTCCGGCAGCAGGGACTCACTTTAGTAGGGAACTATTAAAAAGAATGGAGATTAAAGGTATTCAATCGGCCTTTCTAACCTCACACATGAGTTTGGGAAATTTCAGGGAAATTGATGTAGAAGATCTTACCAAACATAAAATGGATTCGGAACAAATGCTCATCACACCGGAAACAGCCGAAATAATAAATAATGCACACGATGAGGGCAGGAATATTTGTGCAGTTGGTGTTACTGTAATGCGTGCGCTTGAAACGGTTGTTGGAACCGAAGGAAAAATTAAACCTTTTGATGGTTGGACCAATAAATTCATCTTCCCTCCTTATGAGTTTACAACTGCAAACTCAATGATTACTAATTTTCACATGCCTTATTCAACCCTTCTGATGCTTTCTTCAGCATTTGGCGGTTACGACCAAATCATGCATGCGTATGAAGTAGCCATCAAAGAAAATTACCGTTTTGGAGTATATGGAGATGCAATGCTGATTAAATAGTGGATAGTGTGGTTAGTGGTTAATGAATGTGTGAATAACTATCCTCTAACCACTATCCATTAACCACTAATTCTTACACTGTCATAATCTCTTTCTCCTTAGCTGCCAGCATGTCATCGACTTACGAATATACTTGTCGTGAATTTTTTGGGCTTCGTTTTCGGCGTCTTTTTCTATATCCTCCGGGAGTCCATCTTTAATCATTTTCTTTAGTTTATCAATAGCATCTCGTCGGGCATTCCGTATAGATATCTTAGCTTCTTCTCCTTCGTGTTTCGACTGTTTGGCTAATTGTCTACGTCTCTCTTCGGTCAGAGGCGGAATAGCTAAACGAATGACTTCTCCATTATTCATTGGTGTAATACCAACATCAGAATTCTGTATTGCCTTCTCAATAACACTCATCATGCCTTTCTCCCAAGGTTGAATGGTGATGGTCTTGGCATCAGGAGTTGTCACAGTAGCCACATTGGTAAGCGGCACATGTGAACCGTAATACTCGACTCTGATACCATCCAGAATACGTGGATTGGCTTTACCGGCACGAATATGAGCCAATGATTCATCCAGAAACATCAGTGCTGCTTCCATGTTTTCTTCAGCCTGATTCAGAATTGGTTTTACGTCTTGCATATTTTCTTGATTTATGTTTTATTTTTGTCACCGGTCTGTCATTGCGGGAAGTTCACGAAGTGAACGACGTGGCAACCCCATATAAATCTGCACATGGTCATTTAACCCTCAACTAACCGCTATTCGCTATTCGCTATTTGGGCGTAAGCGTTACGCCCCTACAGTTTATTTTTTTACCAACGTCCCGATTTTCTCCCCCAACATCACCTTTTTCAAATTACCGGGGGTATCCATATCGAATACATATATTGGCATGTTATTTTCCTTGCACATGGTCGTTGCAGTCAAATCCATCACTTTCAGATTCCGGTTGTAAATTTCATCATAGGTAATTTCATCAAACTTAACTGCATTCGGATCTTTTTCAGGATCTGCCGTATAAACCCCATCCACACGAGTTCCTTTCAACATGACATCTGCTTCGATTTCGATAGCACGTAATGAAGAGCCTGTATCGGTAGTAAAAAACGGATTTCCGGTGCCGGCTGACAAAATGACTATTTCCCCGTTTTCAAGTGAAGCGATGGCTTTTTGTTTACTATAAAACTCACCTACCGGCTCCATGCGGATGGCCGTCAACACTTTCGATTTAACACCGGCTACCTGTAAAGCCGAATTGAGTGCCAATCCGTTGATCACCGTTGCCAGCATACCCATTTGATCCCCCAGCACCCGATCCACTCCTTTCGAAGTCCCGCTGAGTCCACGGAAAATATTACCACCTCCAATTACAATTCCAACCTGAACACCCATGGTTGCTATTTCAGCAATTTGAGTTGCATACTCAGTCAGGCGATTTTCATCTATTCCATATTGTTTCTCTCCCATCAGCGATTCCCCACTGAGTTTCAATAATATTCTTTTGTAGATCATGGATAGTTATTTTTTTAGCAAAAATAGACAATTTGTATTAAACAAACAAATAGATTTTTTATCAAAAAAATTTGGAAAACACAAAGTTTTAGGTTACTTTTGCACAAACCAAAAAAAAGTGTGCAGCATTTCATTCATTATCATTACTTAAAAAAGAATTTTACATGAATCCCATCCCCATCAGAAGCCACGCAGATTTTGAACAGTACTTAGGTAAAGAAATCGGAGTTTCAGATTACATCAAGATAACTCAGGGACAAATTAACATGTTTGCAGATGCAACCCTTGATCATCAGTGGATACACGTTGATGAAGAACGTTGCAAAACAGAAAGTCCGTTTAAATCAACGATCGCTCATGGTTATCTGAATTTATCCATTCTTCCGCATTTGTGGGAACAAATCGTTGATGTTCAAAATTCAAAGTTGACAGTTAATTATGGTATCGAAAAATTGAGATTCGGTCAGGCAGTTACTGTAAACAGCGAAGTAAGGGTACGTTGCAAACTGATTTCGCTCGTTAACTTAAGGGGTATTTCAAAAGCAGAAATTCAAGCTACACTTGAAATCAAGGATGCTAAAAAACCTGCTTTCGAAGGTAATATTATATTTCTTTATCACTTTGTATAGTTTCATCACTTATTCCTAATTGTTTCGATATTTATATCTATAAATTAAGACAGGAATTCACCTTCCTGTCTTTTTTTATCTTTTCCTGTCACAAAATCTGCAATATTGTCAGTTGTATTCTTTTTTCCCCAGGTGGCATAAGCTTTGTAAAAACCACGTACGTCAACATCAGACGAGTAAATTAAAAAACTAACATATTATACAATCAGAAAATGGGAAAAATTATTGGAATTGACTTAGGAACCACAAACTCTTGTGTTTCCGTAATGGAAGGTAACGAACCAATCGTTATCACGAACAGCGAAGGAAAACGCACAACTCCTTCTGTTATCGGCTTTGTCGATGGCGGAGAACGCAAGGTAGGTGATCCTGCTAAACGTCAGGCCATTACCAACCCAACAAAAACAGTATTCTCCATCAAACGATTTATGGGTGAATCTTATGACCGACTCAGTAAAGAAATAGCCCGCGTACCTTATAAAGTTATAAAAGGGGACAACAATACACCACGTGTGGATATCGACGGCAGACTGTATACGCCACAGGAAATCTCAGCCATTATTCTTCAGAAAATGAAAAAAACGGCAGAAGAATACCTGGGACAGGAAGTTACAGATGCGGTAATTACAGTACCTGCTTACTTCAACGACTCGCAACGTCAGGCTACCAAAGAAGCTGGTGAGATTGCCGGTCTGAATGTGCGTCGTATCATCAACGAACCGACTGCTGCTGCATTGGCTTATGGTTTGGATAAAACCAATAAGGACATGAAGATCGTGGTATTCGACTGCGGTGGTGGTACACACGACGTATCTGTACTTGAACTGGGTGATGGTGTGTTTGAAGTTAAATCGACCGACGGTGACACGCATCTGGGTGGTGATGACTTTGACCACAGAATCATCGACTGGTTGGTACAGGAATTTAAGAGCGAAAATGGCGGTATCGACCTGAGTAAAGATCCAATGGCATTACAGCGCTTGAAAGAAGCTGCCGAGAAAGCTAAAATCGAGCTTTCGAATACCACTTCTTCAGAAATCAACCTGCCGTATATCATGCCGGTGGATGGTATTCCACGCCACTTAGTGCGTACCTTGACCCGCGCAAAGTTCGAACAATTGATTGATGATTTGATTCAACGTACCATTGAGCCTTGTCGCACAGCCCTTTCAAATGCAGGTTTATCAACCAAAGATATCGATGAAGTAATTCTGGTAGGTGGTTCAACCCGTATCCCGGCCATCCAGACTGCTGTTGAAAAATTCTTCGGAAAAACTCCTTCTAAAGGGGTGAACCCGGATGAAGTAGTAGCTATCGGGGCTGCAATTCAGGGTGGTGTACTTTCAGGAGATGTGAAAGATGTGCTGTTGCTCGACGTGACTCCGCTTTCACTGGGTATCGAAACCATGGGTGGTGTGATGACCAAACTGATTGAAGCCAACACGACCATTCCTTCAAAGAAATCAGAGGTGTTCTCTACTGCTGCCGACAATCAGCCTTCTGTTGAAATTCACGTGTTGCAGGGCGAACGTCCGATGGCCAACCAAAACAAATCACTGGGACGCTTCCACCTGGATGGTATCATGCCTGCCCGTCGTGGTGAACCGCAAATCGAGGTAACTTTCGACATCGATGCCAACGGTATCCTCCATGTATCGGCCAAAGATAAAGCAACCGGCAAAGAGCAAAGTATCCGTATCGAAGCCTCTTCTGGATTGAGTGACGCTGAAATCAAACGGATGAAAGACGAAGCTGCTGCCAATGCTGAAGCTGATGCTAAAGAAAAAGAAAAAATCGACAAACTGAACCATGCCGATAGTCTTATTTTCCAGACTGAAAAGCAGTTAACTGAAATTGGCGATAAGATCCCTGCTGACAAAAGAGGTCCGATTGATGCTGCGTTGGCCAAACTGAAAGAAGCCCACAAATCACAGGACATCGCAGCCATCGACGCTGCTACCAACGAACTGAACACGGCTTTCCAGGCTGCCAGTCAGGATATGTACAACGCCCAAAACGCCCAGCAAGGCGGTCAGGCCGGTCCACAAGACTTCGGCGGACAGCAATCGCAGGGCGGTGGTAAGCAAGATGGTGATGTAACCGATGTGGATTTTGAAGAAGTGAAATAAATACTTTATACCATATAAGGCATAAAAGAACATTTAAGTAATAGATTAAAAAAAGGCCAATCTGAGTGAAATCAGGTTGGCTTTTTTGTAAGTGGAGATTACCGGACTCGAACCGGTCACCTCGACACTGCCAGTGTCGCGCTCTAGCCAGATGAGCTAAACCCCCGCTTTTGATTTTGAAATTGCGGTGCAAAGATAAGCAAGTTTTGGAAATTTTACCTACATTTGTGAAAAAAATTCTAATTATATATATCCCTTCATGCTGATTTATAATATCACCTTTTTAGTGTCTGATCCTGTTGCCGATCAATGGTTGAAATGGATTCATGATACCCATATACCGGACATGGTCGCATCGGGTTATTTTACTGAACCACAACTGGCAAAGGTGTTAAACGATCAGGGGCAAGATGGGACTTCCTATTCTGTTCAGTATCATGTTGCTGACAGGCAGGAACTGGACGCCTGGCGCCGGAAATTCGGTTCGACCATGAAAAGAAATTGTGCCTCGCTGTTCGGAGAGGATGTTTTATTGTTTACCACGGTACTGGAACTTATCAAATGAAGGATAATCAGGAGAAAATAATTTTAGGCATTGATCCCGGAACTACCATCATGGGTTATGGACTGCTGAAAGTATCGGGCAATAAAACCACCCTGATTGCCATGGGCGTACTTGATTTGAAGAAACTTAAAGAACATTACGAGAAACTGGAAAGAGTTTTCAACCGGACTTTGTCACTGATTGATGAATTCAAGCCGGATTATCTCGCCATTGAAGCGCCATTCTTCGGAAAAAATGTACAATCCATGCTCAAACTCGGTCGTGCACAGGGAGTTGCTATGTCGGCTGCACTATACCGGCAAATTCCCATTACCGAATATGCTCCGTTAAAAATAAAAATGGCTATTACTGGTAACGGGAATGCTTCGAAAGAACAGGTTGCCGATATGTTGCGTCGTTACTTAAATATACCTGCTGATCAGATGTTGCCACAGTTGGATGCGACCGACGGATTAGCTGCTGCTTATTGCCATTTCCTCCAACTGGGTAAACCAGAATCGGTGAAGGCTTACCGTGGATGGAAAGATTTTGTGACTAAAAATCAGGATAAAATCATTAAAAAAGAACCAAAATAAATTTGCTGAATTGCGTCAGACAAACGAATACAGCAACAAACACAAGTAGCACAAAAACACCTAACAAAGGCTGATTCGGGTTCTTTGTCCTGATTCTCTCCAACTCTCTTACCCAGTAATGTTTTCCTTCTTGTTCGAAACCAAACATATCAAAATGATAGGTTACTACATAAGTCCATATTGTGGTTAAATACAACACGATCATCAACACCAAACCAAAATATGCCAGTACTTTTGAAAGCAACATCTGCAAATGTTCATTTGAAATGAATTTTAGCTGGTTAATCTGATCTTTCAATATGCGGTCTTCTTTTTCAATCATTTGCATTTGGGTGTTTTTATTTTCTTGATATTCATCCAACTGCTTATTAATCAAATCTATTGCATAATCAGCAGCCTCACGGCTTACAAAATAATTATTTTCAAGCGAATCTGTTTGTTCAGCATTCGTAACTACCCCGATTTGAATGTTTTCATCAACGGCATTATTGCATGGAGATTTTGTTTTAATCGAAACATTATATCTTCCCGGAGCATTCCATTTATGAAATAACAATACAGATCCTGGTTTATCTCCTGTTGAAACGACCGACCTCCTTATCTCTTTATTTGTTGATGCATCACTGATGATCCATTCATACTCAACACAATCAGGGATTGCCGGCATGCTGAAACTCTGGTTCTCACCCACAATCGCATTTCTGTCGAAAGTATGTATTTTTCTGTCTTCAATTTTCGTCTTCAGATTGATTATTCCTGCCAATTCATTTCGACTTGCTCCAACATTCAAGGTATAATAATTCTCCAGAGAATCCTTTTTATAGGCAATAACTTCTGTATCAGATTGAAGTAATTTGATATGATTGCTGTTTTCGAAAAACGCGGGAAGGTGGTAATCAATTTGTAATACATGTTCTCCCCAGCTTTTCAAATCTTTATCGGTTATTTGCTTCACCCCAATATTTAATGTAGGTGCCGAAATTGCCATCAGCACCCAAAAGTTGCACTTCCGCGGTCCGCTTGGTGCACAGGAGCTGGTCA
>JAQWCZ010000088.1 GCA_028705705.1 Paludibacter sp. | reverse complement strand
GAAGAACCGATGGCTTCAATCCGACGGATAATATTACGCCAAAAGATTATTTTTTCTTTACACCAGATCCGGATGACCAGCAATTATCTAATTTTCTTTTACGTGCAAAATACAGATTTACTTCGGACATTGAACTGGATATAATCGGGGTGCCTTTTTATCTGCCTTCCGTTTATAAATACGAATTGTTCGATATGGGCGCTAATGTGTCTTTTGCCGAACAACAATTTCCTGAAAAGAAATTGAAGAACAGTGCGGTAGCAGCAAGACTAAATTTCGATTTGCCTGCTGCTGGTTGGTCGGTGTCGTACTTCAGAGGCTACGATCCTTTTCATGGGTTCGAAGTGGCTGTGGTTGACTGGTCAACAAGTTCTCCTGTGATCACCAACCGGCTTGCCAGTTACCTGAAAACCAGTTGGGGTGCTGATTTGGCTGTACCGTTGGGTGCTGTAATCGTTCGTGCAGAAGGAGCATACAACATCACGGAAAATCCGGATGCTAAGATGTATGTTCCGATGAGCGATATTAGTTATGTGGGCGCACTGGAAGCAAATATTGCAGGCATGACTGTCATCGCACAATATGTGGGCAAATATGTGCTTGATTTTTCCCCACTGGTCTTGCCGGTACTTACAGACCCTCTGAATCCCCTGGCACAAATGCAATATGCCAATGCCATGATCGATTACGAAAACCGTCAGTTTAACCGCCGGATTTTTCATCAGCAGGAAAAAATGAACCACGCCGTTGCGCTTTCATTAAATAAATCAGTAGGTTATGATGCTTGGGAGTTGATGTGCACGGGCTATTATAATATTACTTCAGAAGAATGGATGGTACAACCCAAAGTGACTTATAAAATTAGTGATGCCCTGACAGCTTCATTAGGTGGTAATTACGTGCATGGTACCGGTAAAGCGCTTTTCAGCTATGCCTCAACCATCATGAATGGCGCCTTTATCAGCCTCAAAGCGTTTTTTTAATGTCAAATGACTGTCATTGCGAGGAGTTCACGACGTGAACGACGTGGCAACCTCCTCGAACTTGTACTTAGCTATTTCTACCACCATTTCACTAAAAAGCTTATGACAAAAATAAAAACCTCCCTCTTCATCATCCGCCATCGCTGGTGGGTGTTATTGCTTACCGGCATTGTTTTGCTGGCTGCTATTATACCGCTTTCGAATACAAAGATCAATTCAGATTTGGAGTCTTACATGCCGGATTCCATGTTGTCGAAAATCAATAACAGGAGAATCAATGAGTTTTTTGGAAACGATGAAACCCTGTTACTGGTTATTGAAAGTGATGATGTGCTTCAATCTACAACCCTTAAAAGAATAGAAGATATCAGCGAAGCATTCATGATGAATGATGCCTTTGAACAGGTACTGTCCTTGTTCCAGACTAAAAATATTCAATCCGATGACGGGATGATGGAGGTTACGCCGGTTGTTAAAAGCATTCCTATGCAACCGGCAGAACGCGAGACTTTACGGGAATCGATTCGGAAAAATGATTTAGCTTCTGGATTGGTGGTGTCCGAAGATTTCCGGTACGCGATGATTATGCTTACGACCGATCACCAGGTGCCGGATGTTGAACTGATGGATCAAATCCAAAAGGTTATCGGGCAATACCCTGGAAATGAGAAGGTATACATGACCGGTCAACCCTATCTCAGGGCTGAAGCAAACGATAAAATAGCACTTGACCTGATGGTGTTGTTGCCTATCGGTTTAGTTGTGATGTTGATTTTCTTGTGGATATCATTCCGTGAATTTAAAGCAATGATATTACCTTTTTCAGTAGTTGTTTTTTCAATCGTACTGGCCATGGGCTTAATTCCAGCTTTGGGATGGGAACTCAGTTTGATAGGTGTGTTAATTCCAATCATGATGATTGCCATTGCAAATAATTATGGTGTTTATTTTGTTGCCAGATACCAGGAGATTAATTTCTATCATCCGGGAAGAGGTATAGCGAAGATTGTGCAGGAAGCCATCTCTTACCTCAAAAAACCGATGATCTTATGCGGATTGACCACGATTGCCGGGGTACTTGGCCTGGTTGTACATTTGTTGATTCCGGCACGTCAGATGGGAGTTGTTACCTCTATAGCCATTGCATTTGCACTATTACTGAGTCTGACATACATTCCAGCTCTATTTTCAATAATAGGTAAAAGCGCCAAAAAACAATACAAACAAGTAAATGAAGGTTTTTTCCATCATTTGCTTAGTCAGGTGGGAAAATTAGCAACAAATTCTCCCAAACGCATGTCAATCTTTTTTATCGTGTTCTTTTTGTTGCTTTCAGGAGGCATTTTTAAAATTCATGTTGCTCCTGATTCGAACAAAATATTGCCGTATGACCATGGATTTAACCGAGCTATCCAGATTGCGGATGAACATTTTGGAGGTAGTAAAATTATTCATATTATGTTCGAAGGAGACGTAACAGATCCGGCTTTGTTGAAAAGAATTGACGAATATAGTCATCGGTTGGAGCAGAATCCGCTGGTTGGTCGTACGGCCTCCTTATCCATGATGATTAAGAAAATCAGCATGGCTTTACACGAGCCGGGGGAACCCGGGTATAATGAAATTCCTGAAGATAGTTTTGCTGTTTCGCAATATCTTGAGTTATATGGGATGAGCGCTGATATTGCCGATTTTGAAAGATTCATCAGTTTTGATTATATGCATACGCTGATGACAGTACAATATAAGGCTGCAAGTCTGCCTGATGTAGAGGGACTTTTACAGGATATATCCGAAATGCTGAAAGATGAACCCCTGCCTTATGTGGTGGGAGGTACCAGTCTGATAGACAAGGAAATCAGTCAGTCGGTAGAAACCGGACAATATTATTCGTTGCTTTTTGCTTTCCTGGCTATTCTGATTCTGTTAAGCATTATTTTCAAAAGTGTTACTGCCGGCGTGCTGGGTAGTTTGCCGCTTGTCTTTGCTGTGTTCTGTACATTCGGACTGATGGGATGGGTCGGTATTGAGTTGAATATTGTCACAGCGCTGCTTTCATCTATTTCCATCGGGCTGGGAGTTGATTTTACCATCCAGGTTTTCTGGAGGATAAAAACAGAACTGTTGTACACAAATAATTGGCAAAAAGCTATCGATAAGGCAGTACGGGGTATCGGAAGAGGAATTACGATTAACGCCTTTTCCGTTATGATAGGTTTTTTTGTGTTGTTTTTATCAGCTTTCCCCCTGATTCAGTCATTTGCATTTCTGATTATCATCAGCTTGTTCCTTTGCTTGATCAGTGCCTTAGCACTTATACCGGCTTTGTGTATGATTTTGAAACCGAAGTTTTTAACGACTAACGTCAAGCGACTAACGACTAATGTCAAACGACAATGATTAATGAAAAATGATTAATTATAAACAATAAATGACACATAAACTTTAGACTTTAGTCGTTAGACGTTTGACATTAGATGTTAGACGTTAGACATAAAAAATGAATTATGAAAACAACAATCACCTCAATTTTGATCTTTTGCGCCCTCACAGTGACCGCGCAAAACGCAAGGGAAATCAGTCACAGATCTATAAACGCCACACAAGTGGGGGATATGGAAATGATTTCCACTATTAATATTTACGATGCCAAAGGCAATGTCAGAACCCGTCAGATTGGCACCGCATCGCGGAAATTTGCTGATTGCACCAAAATGCTGATTCGATTTCTTGCCCCTGCTGACGTAAAAGGCACTGCCTTGTTGGTGTATGATTACGAGTACCAGGATGACAGTCAGTGGATTTACATGCCAGCTTTGCGGAAAGTCAGGAGAATCGTCAGCACCGAGAAAGGTAAAAACTTCATGGGCTCCGAATTCACCAATGCCGATATGAGCCGTCCCAATCAACAGGATTTTGAATATCAGTTGCTTGGAGAAACCACGCTGGAAGGCAGGAAGTGCTGGAAAATCAAAGCAACAGGTAAAACCAATGCACTTAAACAGCAAAACGGTTTCAGCAGCAACATCAGTTACATTGATCAGCAAACATTTGTGTGTTACAAGATTGAATACTTCGATATGTCTGAAAAATTGCATCGCATCCAGTATATTGCAGATTTCAAAAAGCAGGCAAGCGGCAAATACTTTGCTTACAGGATGACCATGCAGAACGTACAAAACAACAGAAAATCCGAGATGATCGTGGATAAATTTCAGTCAGGGTCAAAGCTGCCGGAGCATACTTTCTCGCCTGTTGTGCTTGATAAATAACAATATTTTACCATATAAGTCATATAAGATCATATAAGCTTGTTTACGTACAAATTAATATTTCTTATAGTGCTTATATGTCTTATATGGTGAATGAAAATTTATAATTGTAATGTATTGTTTTAGAAGTAAATTGGTTTTGTTTTGTTTGTTTGTGTGGTTATCAACTGGTTTTGCACAAACCCTTGAAATTACCATAAGCAATATACGTACAAACAAAGGACAGCTTTGTGTTGCGCTGTTCGACAGTGAAGAAAGATTCAAAAAAGAACAATCCTGTTGGGAGAAATTCTATTCCAAGTCCCAATTCGAAAAAGGTGAGGTCGTGTTGATGATTTGCGTGTCACCCGGTACTTATGGTTTGTCCGTGTTGGATGATGAAAATATGGATGGAAGAATGAATTACAATATGATTGGAATACCGCAGGAAGGATTCGGATTTTCGGGTTACCGGCACAAAGGAATTCGAAAACCTTCATTTAACAACTTTATATTCAGGGTGGAAGAAAATCAGACACTGAAAATTGAAGTAGAGATGAAATATTTCTGATAAATTGTTTTTCAGCATATAACTACCTGTAAGTTGGTCATTGATAGGATATTTTTTCTCTGATTGTATTGTTTATCAAATAATTATTCCTATATTTGCACCCGCTTTTAAAGCGAAAAACAACATAATTAATTTTAAAAAGTTAGTAAACAGTATGTTAAATCATTATGAAACCGTTTTCATTTTAACTCCCGTTTTGTCTGATGCTCAGATGAAGGAAGCGGTAGAAAAGTTCAAAGCCGTTTTAACAGAAAACGGTGCGACTATTACAAATGAAGAGAACTGGGGGCTGCGTAAATTAGCGTATCCTATCCAAAAGAAATCGACAGGTTTTTATTCACTGTTGCAGTTCGATGCAGAACCGACTGTAGTTGCAGCGCTGGAAACCATTTATCGTCGTGATGAGCGTGTGTTAAGATTCTTGACTTTCCGTTTAGACAAGTATGCTTACGAGTATGCGGAAAAAAGAAAAGGTTTAAAATCTAAAGAAAAGGAGAACTAAAACATGGCAGCAAATCAAGGAGATATCAGGTATTTAACCCCCCCGACAGTAGATCTGAAAAGAAAAAAGTATTGCCGTTTCAAAAAAAGCGGTATCAAGTACATCGACTACAAAGATCCTGAGTTTTTGAAAAAATTCTTAAATGAGCAGGGTAAAATTTTACCTCGTCGTTTGACCGGTACTTCGCTGAAGTTCCAGCGTCAGGTAGCTCAGGCTGTGAAGAGAGCCCGTCATCTGGCTTTGCTTCCTTATGTAACTGATATGTTGAAATAATCAAAAGCAGGAGGAAATTGTATGGAAATTATTTTGAAAGAAGATGTAATCAATTTAGGTTACAAAGGCGATATAGTGAAAGTGAAAGATGGTTACGGTCGTAACTACCTGATCCCACAGAAAAAAGCCGTTTTGGCTACCGAATCAGCAAAGAAAATGTTGGCTGAAGATTTGAAACAACGTGCACACAAGCTCGAAAGAATCAAAAACGAAGCGCAGGAACTGGCTGACAAAGTAAAAGATATTACCCTGGCTGTTGGAGCTAAAACCAGCTCAACCGGTAAAATTTTCGGAGCTGTTGGCCCGATTCAGATTGCTGATGCATTTGAAAAAGCCGGATTTACAGTTGATCGTAAGGTAATTGTGTTGAAAGAACCTGTGAAAGAAATCGGTTCTTACAAAGCTACCCTCAAACTTCACAAAGAGGTTACTGTAGAGGTTGCTTTTGATGTAGTTGCTGAATAATAGGTAGTTATACAATACAACATATTTCGGTCAATTCAAAGTCGACAGAAAACCGATGCCCCAGATTTTTTTGGTGGGTATCGGTTTTTTTAATTAAATTTGTGCCTGATTCAATCAATACTAAAAAACTAATTTATATGGCTGTAATAAAACCGTTTAAGGGTATTCGCCCTCCCCAGAACCTTGTGGAAAAAGTTGCTTCCCGTCCCTATGATGTGCTGAACTCTGAAGAAGCCCGTGTTGAAGCTGCCGGAAACCCGATGTCGCTATATCACATCATCAAACCTGAAATCGATTTTGATCCGGGTACGGATGAACACGATGAAAAAGTATATGCGAAAGCTGTTGAAAATTTCACGAAATTCAGACAGGAAGGCTGGCTTGTGCAGGACGAAACAGAAAAGTACTATGTTTATGCACAAACCATGAACGGTAAAACGCAATATGGTCTTGTTGTCTGCGCCCATGTGGATGATTACATGGAAGGTCGTATCAAAAAACACGAACTGACCAGAAAGGATAAAGAAGAAGACCGCATGAAACATGTGCGGGTGAACAATGCCAATATAGAACCGGTATTCTTTGCTTATCCACATCAGCAGGAATTGGATGAAATAGTGAAGGAAACAATTAAAAATCAACCTTTATATGACTTTGTAGCTCCTGGTGATGGTTTTGGTCACCATTTCTGGGTGATTGATAATGTAAATACAATACAGCGCATTACGGAGCTGTTTGCAGCTATTCCGGCTTTGTATATTGCCGATGGTCACCACCGTAGCGCCGCAGCGGCATTGGTAGGCAATGAAAAACGTCAGCAGAATCCGAACCATACAGGAAATGAAGAATATAACTACTTCATGGCGGTTTGCTTTCCCGATAATCAGTTGACAATCATCGATTATAACAGGGTTGTAAAAGATTTAAACGGATTTACAGACGATGAGTTCTTGAACGAGTTGTCAAATAACTTCGAAATAAGAAAAGTGGGCGCTGAGATTTACAAGCCCAATAAATTACATAATTTCTCGTTATATCTGTCCGGAAACTGGTATGACCTGACGGCTAAGCCGGGAACCTACAACGATAACGATCCGATTGGCGTGCTGGATGTGACCATTTCTTCCAATTTGATTCTGGATGAAGTTTTGGGAATTAAAGACCTGAGAACGGATAAAAGAATTGATTTCGTGGGTGGTATTCGTGGCTTGGATGAATTGAAGCGTCGGGTTGATAGTGGTGAAATGCGTGTGGCGTTGGCGCTCTACCCTGTTTCCATGAAACAGTTGATTGATATTGCCGATACCGGTAACATCATGCCACCCAAAACAACCTGGTTCGAGCCCAAATTGCGTTCCGGACTGGTTATTCACGAGTTAGTGTAATTTCTATATTTTGAAAATGAGATTTAAATATGTTTATTGGGTAATACTGATATCACAACTGGTTTTTATCAGTTGCGGAACTAAATCTCGTTTGACTACTGCCGATAAAAAGTTCGAAGCCGGAGAATATGCTTCGGCTGCTGAACTTTATTCCAGGGTTTATTCCAAAATTTCATATAAAGAAGCTGATTTAAGAGCCAGGGTTGCTTTTAATCAGGCTGAATGTTTGCGCAGGTTAAATTATACCCGTGCCGAAATGATGTATTCCCGTGCTGTCCGGTCAAAATATCAGGACAGCATTGTTTATCTCCGACTGGCACAAGCTCAGCATCGGAATGCCAAATATGGGGA
>JAQWCZ010000087.1 GCA_028705705.1 Paludibacter sp. | reverse complement strand
GTTTCGAGCAGATTCTTGATGCGATAACTAACTTCAATTAAATCAAAAGGTTTTGAAAGAAAATCTTTTGCACCGCATTTCAGGGCTTTGTGTTTTGCTTCCGTTGTTATGTCGGCCGTCAACACGAGAATTGGAAGATACCTATTTGGCGTCAGAGATTTCATTCTTTCTTCCCTTAGTTGATCCATTACCTCATAACCGGTCATGTGAGGCATCATCAAGTCAAGTAAAATTAAATCAGGATCATATGTTTTTACCAGCTCACCTACTTTGCGCGGGTCCATTGTACTCTCCACTTGGGTATAACCCTCAATTTCAAGTAATCCTTTTAATACATCGATATTGGATTCGAGGTCATCCACGATCAATATCTTCGCGTTTTTTAAATTATGTTCAATCATAAAATCTGAATATTATATTAACAAATCACACAACTTATTATTATTTTCTCTGATATTTGTCTATTTCATTCAATAAATCCAACACATCGAGAGGTTTTGTAAGGTAACGTTCAGCGCCTAATTTCATCAGACTTTTAATGCGATATGGCATGGCATCAGCACTAATAATTATAACAGGAATATTCCTGGTTTGTTTATTTTGTTTTATTTCTTTTATCACTTCACTACCATGTATGTCAGGTAAATCCAGATCAAGTAAAATCAAATCAGGTGAATGTTCAATTGCCAGTTCAATTGTTTGCTTTCCATATTTATGACAAATCAGTTTTATATCCGGTCTGTGTGTGGTAAGTACTTGTTCAACCAATTCAATATTGGAGTGGTTGTCTTCAATGTATAAAACAGTGCCTTTAATTTTTCTGTTTTTACTATTTACAACATCGGTAACTTCAAATTTACTAATATCAACCTTATTATGGCTGACATGTGGTAAAGTGATATAAAATGTACTTCCTTCACCAGGTTTACTTTGTACCGTTATTTCTCCATCCATCAAATTTACTAATTCTTTAGCTATTGAAAGTCCGAGACCGGTCCCTTCAACTTGAATTTCTGTATTAGCAAGCCTTTCAAAAGGAATAAATAATTTGGATAAATCTTTTTCAGCAATACCTACACCTGTATCAGTGATGGCAATTTTAACTTTATCATCCATTTCCGACTGATTAATCTCAAGTATAGTTTCAATTGTCACACTACCACCCTTTTTATTATATTTTATTGCATTATTAAGAATATTGACCAAAATTTGAATTAGTCTTTGTTTATCAGCTTTTATTGACAAATCATCGGTCTCATGCGGAATATAGTTAATGGTAATTTGTGGATTTAAGGTAAGCGGATGCACTAAATCCATAGCTTCTGAAATTGCTTCTTTCACCTTTATTTGTTCAACACTTAGCGATAATTTACCTGCTTCAATCTTTGAAATATCCAGTACCTCATTAATCAGTTTGAGTAAGTGGTTACCACTGTTCAGAATGTGATCAACTCCCCTACGTTGTACAGGTGTAAGTTCGCCCATCGAAAACAACTGAGCAAAACCTAAAATTGAATTCATCGGGGTACGAAGTTCATGACTCATTCTGGAAATAAATTCACTTTTAGCCTTGTTAGCCTTTTCAGCTTCATTCCTGGCAATTTTTAATTCAGCTTCGTGTTTCTTACGAGCAACAACTTCTTTCATCAGAAACTCATTGGTAATCGATAACTCCGAAGTTCTTTCCATTACTTTCTGTTCCAGACTCAAGTTCAGTTCTTGAAGTTCTTCCTCCACTTTTTTTCGGTTACTAATATCCTGAATAATGGAAACATAATGAATGGTATTTCCTTTTTCATCCAATATTGGATTAATTGAGATATCCTGCCAATACAACTCACCACTTTTGCGTTTATCAATATTTTCACCTTGCCATACCTCACCTGCATTCAGCTTATTCCATAGTTCTTCATACTCACCTTCATCCAACTTTGCTGTTTTAAGAAATTTATACTGACGACCTACAATTTCTTCAAAAGAATAACCTGTTTTTCTTGTAAAAGATGGATTTACATATTCAATTACATAATTAAGATCCGATATCAAAATCATATTAGGACTTTGTTCTACAACCTTTGAATATTTATGTAGTTGTTTTTCAGAATATTTGCGTTCAGTTATGTCAACTTTTGTACCCAAATAGTTTGTTATAACACCATTTTCATTTTTCAAAGGAGAAATGGATGTTAGTTCCCAAAAATGATCCCCATTTTTTTTAACATTATGAAACTCACCTCTCCATACCTGACCTGAAATTATTGTATTCCATAGGTTTTTATAATATTCTCTTGAATGTTCTCCTGATTTTAAAATACGATGGCTTTTACCTATAAGTTCTTCCTTAGAATAACCCGTAGTCTCTACATATCTTTCATTTACATACTCGATTTTACCATTCAAATCAGTTATCACAAGTGAAACCGGACTTTGTTCAATAGCAAAGGAGAATCTACGGAGCAAATCATCTGATTTCCTCTTCTCTGTTATATCTCGTGCAATACCATCAACGCCAATAACATTGTTATATTTGTCATATAACGGAACACCACTTGAACTGTGCCATCTCCATGAACCATCGAGGTGTTTTACCCTGTATATCACATCAGACATTCTATCGCCGGTTTCAACCATCATTTTAATAGCATTAAAACACACATCCCTATCATCTTTGTGTACAAATTCTGTAATAGAATGACCTATCACTTCATTAACCGGATGAGCTAAAAAGTAAGTCCATGCAGGAGACACATACATAAAAATTCCATCCAATGAAAGCTGATAAATTATCTCATGGCTGTTTTCAATTAGTTTCCGGTATTTTTCTTCGCTGGCTATTAACTCCAGTTCAATTTTTTTTCTTTTTTGAATATTCCGTGTTACACCGTATATTTCGATTTCCTTTTTATCATTTAATCTTAAATTACAGGACATTTCAACCCAAATAAGCCCTCCGGATTTAAGTGGTTGCTTTAATTCAGCTATATAATATTCAGGAACTTTACCAAATTTATAAAACTCACTTAATATAACATCAACATCTTTTTTGACTTTTATAAAAGAATCTTCAGTCATAGATGTTAGCATCGTATGTTGTAGCGCTTCTTCTACTTCATAACCGCGAAGTTTTTTTATGGAAGGGCTAATATAAAGGAATTTGTCATGAGTCAGATTATACATCCAAATTACATCAGATGAAAGTTCTGATAACAATCGAAACTTTTCTTCACTTTTCTTGAGTTCTTCTTCTGTTTTTTTTGAATTTGTAATATCGATAAAAATAGTAATAAAATGATATTTTTCAGGAGAATACGTATGAACTCTGTACCATTTATCCAATGGTAATGAATATTGGTCGAAATCCTTTTCCAATCCGTTTAATGCAACATCTCCATAATAGCTAATCCAGTCAAAGTCTCCTTTAACTATATCTGGGATTATTTCTCTGATTGATTTATTCCGGATGTTTTCCTTTTTTAAACCGGTCAGATTTTCAAACGTTTTATTTACATCCAGAAAAATATAATCGACAGGAATTCCCTTATCATCCAACACAATACGATGATAAGCATAACCCAGGATGGGATTGTTTAAGATGGCATTCAGTGATTTTTCATCCATAAATGGGGTATCAGCAATGTACCAATTTAGGTACAATTATAATATGTACAAAATAGAATAAGTTGTTCTGCAAAGTTACTTAAAAGTCTGATAAATGCAAGATGTGTTGAGGTTTATTGCATAACTAAAAGAATCGAATGAAGTTTTTATGCAGATTTCTGGCATTAGATTTTTGGCAGATACTCCTGAATATAGCTTAAAATTTATCTATTTCCAACAGTAAACTTACCAGATCAACAGGCTTGGTCAAATAAGCTCTTGCTCCGGCGAGCAATATTTTTTTCATTTGACTTTGGGTGGCATCTGCAGTTAAAACCACTACTGGAATATCAGTGGTTTCAGCATCATTTTTTAATGCTGTCAAAACTTCACTGCCGTGAATATCGGGGAGATTTAAATCCAACAAAATTAAATCTGGTTTGTGCTGTTTTGCCAGTAATATGGTTTTTTTTCCGTGCATATCACAAATAAGTTTGATATTCGGACGAAGATTATGCATCACCTGCTTAATTAATTCTGTATTTGAAACATTGTCTTCTATATACAAAATGGTTGCAAACCGTTCTATCGGATTTGACGCTATGGTTTCACCGGTATCCTGATTTACCATATCCTGATCTTGATATGCTGCCAGCGGAATATCAACCCAAAAAGTAGTACAAACTCCAAACTGACTTTTGACTCCTATGTTACCACCCATAAGATGCATCAACTCCAAAGCAATAGGTAATCCGAGTCCCGTTCCTTCAGGCGATAATTCGTCTGTATTGATTCTTTCAAATGGGATAAACAGTTTGGGAATATTTTCATCTTCAATACCTACACCAGTATCCTTGATTGTCACCCTGATAAATTCGGGAGAAGACGGATTGACAAAGAAATTCAATATAATTGATCCATTCGGTTTGTTGTATTTTACAGCATTGTTTAACAGATTAACAAGTACCTGAATAAACCGTTGTTTATCAGCCCTGATGTATAAATCTTCTGCCAGATCTTCCAGTAATTTCAAATGAATATTTTTCTCTTTCAACAGGGGTCTGATTATATTAACGGCATCTTTTACTGTCTCTTGTATTTTTATATTTTCAATGGAAATGGATATTTTACCAGACTCAATTCTAGCCATATCCAATACTTCATTAATCAGTTTCAGCAGATGTTTGCCATTATTTATAATGTGTTTTACTCCTTTACGCTGAGAATCCGTCAATTCATTCATTTCGAATAACTGGGCAAATCCCAGTATAGAATTCATGGGCGTGCGCAATTCGTGGCTCATCCTTGACAAAAATTCACTTTTTGATTTATTGGCTTCTTCTGCTTCCTTTCTGGCTCTTACCAATTCATTCTCAGCTTCTTTCCGCTTGGTGATATCAATCATTGTTATCAATATACACTGATCCTTCCCGATGTAAATTGAATCTGCAGAAAACAGTCCAACCATCACTGTACCATCTTTTTTGATTAAATCAGCTTCAATCTCCTTGAGAGGAAGATTGCTTTTAACATGCTCAAAATCAATATCAAACTTTTGCAGGTTACGGAACAGTTTCAGTTCAGGAACTGTTTTTCCGACTACTTCTTCCCTTGAATAACCGGTTTTACTTATCATCGTGTTATTTACATCAATGAAGCGGTCTGTTTCCATATTGATAATACCCATCAACACTGTATTTGATTGAAATGCCCTGGAGAATTTTTCTTCAGACAAGAGTATTTCAGACACATCCCGGCAAAAGGCAAAATATACTGGTTTGTCGTTCCAAAACCCATTTTTTACAATGGTTTCTACCGGAATAATTTCACCGGTTTTAGCAATCAAAGGAATTGAACATTTATCCGTCAGACCAGCATACATTTTATAAACTGTTTTCCTTGCTTCCAGTTGTCTGTCTTTCGGATGAATTGATTCAAGCGGTTTTCCGACCAAATCTTCAGCAGTGTATTTCAACCGATTTTTTACAGCATCGTTGATTTCAATTATGTTGCCTTCTGCATTAAATACAATAAGAAAGTCATTGTTTGCTCTGAAAAAGTTTTCAAAATTACGCTGTGCCTGATTTAACTGAAGTTCTTTACACTGGTTCATCATAATACCGGAAAACATATTGCCCCATACTTTTAATATATTTATTTCAGAGGCAGAAAAATCTTTTGTAATGTGAACATAGTCTAAACCAAGGAATCCTACCAATTGCTTTTGTATAAAGATTGGGATAATCAACAACGCTTTGACACCCATTGCCTTCAAAGATAATCGTTCAATTTTCCATCTGTCATCTAATCCTACAACAGAAGATATAACAATTGCCTGATTTTTCTGAAGGGAATCCATCCACATTGGAATTGAATTACAGGGGATTAACTGCAAAATATGTATTTGGCTATCTACTCCTTCTGTGCACCACTCGTAAGTATTACTCATGGTTTCATAATCAGCACTGAATTCAAAAATATAAGCTCTATCAGCTTCAAAGAATTTTCCAATCCGGCTTAACACAAAATTATATGTTGATGGGATTTCAACACCCGGAGTCCCGGTTAATTTGATTGACACCTGTAGTAATTCATCTTCTAACTCCTTGATGTGTTTCTGTTCCGTAATGTCGGTTACAGAACCAAATATTCCTATACGCTTCTCTTTTTTATCCTGGCTTATCCAGGCAAATACTTCTACCCATTTTATTACACCGCTTTTTGTTACTACCCTGAATTGGTGAGGCGTATATTCTCCTTCTTTTTTCAACAAATCCAAAAAAATAATTTGTGCAACAGGATGATCTTCAGTATAAACAAAATCTTCAAAATGATGTCCTAAAGACTCTTCCACCGAGTAATCCAGAATTCTTTCCCAGGTTTTATTCAGGTATATAACTTTACCTTCGTTATCTACATGGAAAACAATATCTTTCAAGTTATCGATCAGGGATTTATATATTTTCTGCTTGTTCCCGAATATCAAATCGATGTTATTTGTTGAAGAGGTTTCCATCGGTTGTTTACTTTATGCTGGTGCCTTATAATTCTAATGGTGTACGTTTTATTGTTTGAAATTATAACACACAGAAGTAAAAATTGTTTAATTATACAATTAATATACTTCATACAAAAAGAACTAAACTGTAATGGACAGTTTAGTTCTTCTATATTAAAAATCAAAAGTAAACTTAATCTTCGAGCAAAATTTCCATGATGGTACAAGCTGCTTTGGCAACGGAAGTCCCAGGGCCAAAGATGGCAGCAACACCTGCTTTATAAAGATAATCGTAGTCTTGCGCAGGAATAACGCCTCCGGCAATGACAACAATATCCTCGCGACCCAGCTTCTTCAGTTCTTCAATAACCTGAGGCACGAGTGTTTTATGACCTGCGGCGAGTGACGAAACACCCATGACATGCACATCATTTTCAACTGCTTGTTTAGCAGCTTCCGCCGGAGTCTGGAACAGTGGTCCCATGTCCACATCAAATCCGCAATCAGCATAACCGGTTGCTACTACTTTGGCACCACGGTCGTGACCATCCTGTCCCATTTTAGCAATCATAATGCGGGGACGGCGACCTTCTTTTTTCGCGAATTGTTCGGTCAACTCACAAGCTTTCTGAAAACTTGTGTCGTTTTTGGTTTCTGATGAATACACGCCTGAAATTGTTCTGATGGTTGCTTTATAACGTCCTGCCACTGCTTCGCAGGCATCTGAAATTTCGCCCAATGAAGCACGAACCTGCGCAGCTTTAACTGCTAATTCGAGCAGGTTTCCTTTTCCTGTTTTGGCACATTCGGTAATGGCGGCAAGGGCTTGTTGAACTTCAGCCTCGTTTCTGTTGGCTCTCAGTTGTTTGATACGTTCGATTTGTTGAATACGAACGGCTGTATTGTCCACTTCAAGAATATCAATCGGATCTTCTTTTTCCAAACGATAGCGGTTCACACCCACGATAACCTGTTTGCCTGAGTCAATACGGGCCTGTGTACGGGCAGCCGCTTCTTCAATACGCATTTTAGGAATACCGGTTTCGATGGCAGCTGCCATACCTCCCAGTTTTTCCACCTCTTCAATCAATGCCCATGCTTTTTCAGCAATTTCATTGGTAAGCGACTCAACATAATAGGAACCTGCCCATGGGTCTACTTCCCGACAGATTTCCGTTTCCTGCTGGATGTAAATCTGGGTGTTACGGGCA
>JAQWCZ010000086.1 GCA_028705705.1 Paludibacter sp. | reverse complement strand
TGAATCTCTTTCTTGTGAATATTTTTCTTCAAAGTCAGCAAAATCTGACTGGGATTTACCGGTTTGGTCAGATAATCAGCGATTTTACTGCCGATAGCCATATTCATGAGGTTTTCCTCCTCACTTTTCGTTATCATCACCAGGGGTACATTCGGGTGAATTTCTTTGATCAGCGGAATGGTTTCAAGTCCGCTCAATCCCGGCATATTTTCATCTAAAAAGATGATGTCAAAACTTTCCGTTTTGCACAGTTCCACTGCATCTTTTCCATTGGATGCCATCACCACCTCATATCCCTTTTCTTCCAGAAAAAGCACATAGACTTTCAGCAAGTCAATTTCATCATCTGCCCATAAAATTCTGTCTTTCTTCATCTTATTCCATTTTAATATCTTTTTCAATATTTTCTTCAACTAACTCTTTTTCCGATTTCATTTCGGATCGGTACATTAAATAATCATCCAGTGTAAATCCGGATCTTGTCAGCGAATAATTATGATCGGAAATAACCAGCGGGAATGTTTTCAACTCTTTCATCAGTTTCACAATCTCAGCATCTTCGGCGATGGCTTCCAGATACCAGGCAGCATCAGCATAATTATCAAAATCATAAACTGATAACACATTTCTCGATTCATCCATTTTGCTGATATTCAGCTCAAAATCTTTTAACAGGAAACGGGAAAAATTAAACACAGCCAACTGAAACTGAAGTGCATACAATGATTCTTCCGGTTCCGAAGTAATCAACATTACCCGGTGCATGGTTTCTTTATCCGGACTGAAAGCCAGTATAACGCTATCCCCATTCTCAACTTTAACCTGCACTTCGCGGCGAGCCAGGATGGTGCCGTGGGTTGTACCCTGTTGTGCCTCCCTGCCCTGTTTGATCAGAGCAAGCATATCTTTTGAAATGGAACTAACATCGCTGGTTGGATAAGCATCCAATAACTCAGTCAATGCTTTTTCAAATTGTTCCGGCTGCTGTGTTTTACCGATACTGAGTGCTTTCAGGAAAAGAAATTTCGGCATCAAGGTACTCATCGGGTATTTTTCTGACACATACTGAACCTGACTGAAGACCTGCTCAAAATCATTTTTATTGAATGCTTCGTAAGCAATCCGGTAAATTGAATCTTGTTCAACAAACATTTGCTGTTTCGTTTCAATGTAATTCGGATTGGCAAGCAATTGTGCATACCGGTTGTCGGGATAACCGTTTAGCAGTTTATCTCGATATGTTTCAGCTTCCGCTACCTGAGCCAGTCGGGTGTGCATCAGATACGAATGATACAACGCATCCGGAACTAATTCGTACTCACCGAAACGCTCCATATACTCGCGGAACGTGGCAATCGACAAGGGTAAATCTTCCAGTTTATCTTTGTAAATCATCCCCATATTAAATAAGGCTTCAGCCCAAAGCTGACTCGAACGGGCAAGCTGTTCTTTGGTAGCCGGTATCTGCCTCAGATAGTAAGCCGGATTTTTATTATCGGCAAGTGTTTCTCCCTGTTGCAAAGAATCTCCTTCAACGAGTGCTCCTGCTTCAGACACAGGGACTGAATCATTAGGCAAAGTACCGTTTGTTGGTTGACCATTGACTGGTTCATCTGCAAAAAGTACGGCTGATTTATTAACCCGTCTCCAGTTATCTTCCAGCTTTCTCCTCCCCCAACGGGATTGAAATTCCGTTTGTCCGCTACGAATTAAATTCGGATTATAAAAATACCATTCTCCCTGTGGATTAACACCTCCTAACATGGGCACAGCAGCCACCTGACCGGCACGTTCCTGATTAGCTTCCTGCAACTGCTTCAATTTCTCCTCTTTTTCAGCCGCCAGTTTTTCTTCCTGTTCCAGTTTTGCAATATATGCCTTGATGCTTTTTAGTCTGTCTGTTTCTGACATGGCTGAAAGTCTTTGCAAACTGTCCTGCAAGACGACAACCTCATGCTGCACAACCAATTCGGAAAGCACCTCTGCCCTTTTGAACACACGCGGGTAATCCGGGTGATCGATGGTAATTATTTTCGAAGCTTCATCATAACTCGGCTGTGCTTTCACATATTCTTTCTTTGTATAATACAAGTCACCCATCAGTATCAATGCAACTGCCTTTTCGATACCGTTTCGTGTGCTGTTATCCACTGCTTCATGAAAATATTCTAATGCTTTTACTGTATCTTTTTCATGTAAATATGACTTTCCAACAGTATAATATAACTGATCTAAATAATCCCTGTTATTAAAGTTTCTAGTCATTTTCAGCAACTCACGGCGAATATTCTGCATGTTGTCCAAAAACAATCCCGCTCTACTGATGGTCGCATTGAAAGCCATTTCATAAGGCGGATTTTTCTTAATCAGTGCTGAATAAGCATCATGTGCTTTCCGTTTATCCCCAGTTTGCTGATACAACTGTGCCAGTAAATAGAAAAATCTGATTTTTAAAGCTTTATTTTTTTCTCTTTTCAGTGCCATTTCCAGAAAAGGGATAGCTTCCCGATATTGTGCCTTTTTCAACAACAAATCAGCGTAAACTGATGCATACAAACCTACATTATCACCCTTCAGATTTTTCTGATTCAGCTTTCCAAGCATATCTTCCGCTTCGTAAATCCATCCCATTTCAGCATAGGAACGAACCACCCACAACTGACAAGTCACTCCAAGATCTTCATTTTCTTTGAAATGACGGGCAATGTAGTTGAAAGTCCCCACTGCACCCAGAAAGTCAGCTTTGTGAAATTCGGCCTTTGCCAGCAACAACCACGCTTCATGCATAAAAGGATTGTATTCTTCCTGATTCATGAATTCCCGGTATCCTTTTTTGCCTGCCTTGCGGCGATTGTACTCCGGTTTGTTTTTGATTGAACGAGTTTTGATGGCTTTGCGGCATTTCTCAATGGTTCTATTCAGTTGACTGGTGCCGGCAGATGCATTTTCATGCTTGCTGATAGGATACATCGGAATAATTTGCCCAAAATCATCTTTATTGGCTTCATGAATGGCTTTGAGGGCATCATCATAGCTGACCTTCCCGTTGAAATGCACGTTAAAACGGGTATTGACCGACTGAACAGTTCGGGTAGCCCAGGTGTTCTTTTTCATGGAACATCCTGACAGAACAAGTAACAATGCTAAAAAGCAACAAATATGTAGTTGTTTCTGCTTCAAAATTAAGTTGATTTTACACGTTCAAGAAAGCTGATTTAACCTGCTTCTAAAACTGAAAAATAGCTTTTCTATTGTATTTTTAACGTACAAAAATAGCTAATTTCAACTACAATTGCGTAATTTTGCGGCGAATTTAATTTAATATAACCACAAAAGGCACAAAAGAAAAATTTTAAATTAATGATTGTAAGGAAATGTTACGCTAACTTACATTTTCACTATTCGTTATTTGCTTCTTGAATTTCCTTTTGTGCCTTTTGTGGTTTAAGAATCTATAAAAATGTGGGTACTTATCATACTTTTGATTGCCGGAGCAGGGCTGTTGATGCTGCTCACTTATCTTAACCGGAAAAAGAAAGCAGAAGAGGTTGAGATAAAATTCGAGATGGACGAAGCATGTTGCGGTGCGCATGAGGTATGCGACAAAGACTCCCTCTTAAACCCGGATTGTGAGATCGTGTATTATGACGACGAGGAACTGGATGAACTATCCGGAGTAAGCCCATCCTCTTTTACAGAAAATCAGAAGAATCAACTTGCAGATATTTTCTACACCCTGAAAGAAAGTGATGTTGCCGGATGGCTGCGCAGTTTGCAACTCCGGAAAATAGAACTCCCGGAAAACATCAAGGAAGAAGCACTGATGATTGTCAGGGAAAGAAGAAATTAACAAGCATGCAATTTATAAACCACCAGAACTTAAACATCTTAATTCACCAATTATTGATGATTAAGGTGCATAAATCCTGATGGTTATTCTTTGTAGCTTTTTATTATACTACTTGCTACTTATTAACAGTTTCTTAGTGTATACATGATTTGCTATATTCATTTGCAATATATAACAACCAGGCAGTAATATATCAAGTGAGATTTTGTTGTCTCCAGACAAAAGATTTTTGGACAGAACTTTTTCTCCTGAGATTGAATAAATTGTCAGAGGAGACTCCATAGGCATTGTTATTTCAAGCAAATTATTATGTTTCTTTATAAAAGAATCTGATTCAGAATTTAGAACTGATGTAGAGATATCATTTCTTTCCTGAGCAAAAAGCCAATCAACCAGTCCCTCTGTAACGGAGGCATCCCACCACACATCATGACCAATTCCTTCAAATTCAGTATATTTAATTTTTTCACCTCCTATATTAGTTATAGCATTTACTATTCCTCTTGTACCATCAACCGGGAGAGTCGTATCAGCATCTCCATGAAAAGTCCAAATGGGGATATTATCCAACAAATCAGCAATTGCAGCAGCATTTGACGACTCTCCACAACCTGCCATAGGAACACCTGCAGCAAAAAGATCAGGATACCTGCAAAGAAGATCCCATGTAGCACCTCCACCATTCGACGACCCCATAATATAAATACGATTTATGTCAACACTATAGGTTGCTGTTACATGACTAAGCAGCTCCTTTGCCGCATTCAGATAATTTCCCATCTCTACCGTTTCAACAGTGTATCCTGCATTCCCCGGATATATTGACACCCAACTGGTCGAATCATGACATTGAGGTGCAAGAATAATACAATCATTATTGCTATTCAAAACAGTTGACACAAATGCAGAACCAGCGGTTGTCAGATGTAATATATTATCATTTCCCCGAGAGCCATTGTCATGCATATAAAGCATAAGAGGGTATGATTGTTCCGGATTATAGCCTTCAGGAAAATAAATGCGATAGGGGATTTCCAATCCGGAAGAGGAAGTATATGTTCCAAAATCAAAGACATCATTTGGTATTAAGAAGTCAACGGTTCCCGTAGCAGTAATAAGATTATTAAAATAATAGAGCCTTCTTTTTATAAATTCAAAATCACTACTACCAGATAAATCTGCCGTAGAACCTCCATCCATAGAGCCAAAAATTGCAGCACATTCATTAAAGTCACCTCCACTTATCTCCATTAATGTTGTTCCTGATGAGACACTTGTCGTGGAATTTGGTCTGTTTCCTGCAAAAATATAATCTTTAAATGTGCCTCCACTAATGTTCAAATTCAGATTTCCGCCAGTACCTCCGAGTATTGAACCACCATAAAAGGCAATAATTTCTCCCCCCTGAATATCTATATAGGCGGTTCCTGTGTATGTACTTGTAATTTGTCTGTTGAAACCTACAACAATGAACTTTCCACTTTTGATAGTAACATGCGTGTCGAGACTCGTAGATACAGGCGTTCCTGTTTGTCCGTTTTGCGCACCACCAAGGATAGAGCAAGAAGTGGTCATTATGGTTGAAGGAAAATCTGTAACGACGACATCTTCCCCCATAGTAATGTTATTATAATTGGCAATAAACATAATATAATTTGAAGTCAGTGCCGTATTTCCCTTAAAGGTGATGTAATCAAAAGTATGCGGCCCATTCAACACATAACGAAAACCCGCAGTACCAACACAAAGAGCACAATTCGGATTACCGTCACGATAATCAATTCCATTGTGTTTTGACGTAATCTTAACTTCCAGTGTGTTTGCTACAGCTCTTCTAAAGTTACTTGAAATCACAAATTTATCGACCAAAACAATTGTGCCACCTCCACCAGCATCCTCGAGAATCTTATACGCAGTATTTATTGATCCTGTCGGACTTGCAGGTGACAACCCATCTCCGGTGCCACCAGTCTTAAGAAAAGCTACATTTTCAGCCGAAATTACACAATAGCTGAAAATTAAAACTAAAAGTAATCTAATTTTTTTCATAATAATTAAATTTTAATTGTTACTGATTTTTGATAAATACTACTTACCTATTAACAGTTTCTTAGTGTATACATGATTTGCTATATTCATTTGCAAGATATAACAACCAGGCAGTAATATGTCAAGCGAGATTTTGTTGTCTCCAGACGAAAGATTTTTGGATACAACTTTTTCTCCTGAGATTGAATAAATTATCAAAGGAGACTCTATAGGCATTGTTATTTCAAGCAAATTATTATTGAGTTCTTTTATAAAAGAATCTGATTCGGGATTTAAAACTGATGCAGAGATATTATTTCTTTCCTGAGCAAAAAGCCAATCAATAAGTCCCTCTGTAGCGGATGCATACCAACCTACTTCGTTATGACTAACTCCTGCAAATTCAGTATATTTAATTTTGGTACCTCCTATATTAGTTATAGCATTTACTATTCCTCTTGTGCCATCAACCGGCAGTGTAGTATCAGCATCTCCATGAAAAGTCCAAATTGGGATATTATCCAATAAATCGGCAATTGCAGCAGCATTTGACGACTCTCCACAACCTGCCATAGGAACACCTGCAGCAAAAAGATCAGGATACCTGCAAAGAAGATCCCATGTAGCACCCCCACCATTCGACGACCCCATAATATAAATACGATTTATGTCAACACTATTGGTTGCTGTTACATGACTAAGCAGCTCTTTTGCCGCATTCAGATAATTTCCCATCTCTACCGCTTCAACAGTGTATCCTGCATTCCCGGGGTATATTGACACCCAACTGGTCGAATCATGACATTGAGGTGCCAGAATAATACAATCATTATTGCTATTCAAAACAGTTGACACAAATGCAGAACCATCTGTTGTCAGATGTAATATATTATCATTTCCACGAGAACCATTGCCATGCATATAAAGCATAAGAGGATATGATTGTGCCGGGTTATAGCCTTCAGGAAAATAAATTCTGTAAGGGATTTCCAATCCGGAAGAGGAAGTATATGTCCCAAAATCAAAGACATCATTTGGTGTTAGGAAATCAACAGTTCCCGTAGCAGTAATAAGATTATTAAAATAATAGAGCCTTCTTCTTATAAATTCAAAATCATTACTACCAGATAAATCTGCCGTGGAACCTCCATCCATAGAGCCAAAAATTGCAGCACATTCATTAAAGTCACCTCCACTTATCTCCATTAATGTTGTTCCTGATGAGACACTTGACGTGTAGTTTGGTTTATTTCCTGCAAAGATATTGCCATTAAAAGAGCCTCCACTAATGTTCAAATTCAGATTTCCGCCAGTACCTCCGAGTATTGAACCACCATAAAGGGCAATAATTTCTCCCCCCTGAATATCTATATAGGCGGTTCCTGTGTATGTACTTGTAATTTGTCTGTTGAAACCTACAACAATGAACTTTCCACTTTTGATAGTAACATGCGTGTCGAGACTCGTAGATACAGGCGTTCCTGTTTGTCCGTTTTGCGCACCACCAAGGATAGAGCAAGAAGTAGTCATTATGGTTGACGGGAAATCTGTAACGACGATACCCTCCCCCATAGTAATACTATTATAATTGGCAATAAAAAGAATAAAATTTAAAGTCAGTGCTGTATTTCCCTTAAAGGTGATGTAATCAAAAGTATGCGGCCCATTCAATACAAAACGAAAACCAGCAGTACCAACACAAAGAGCACAATTCGGATTACCGTCACGATAATCAATTCCATTGTATTTTGACGTAATCTTAACTTCCAGTGTGTTTGCCACAGCTCTTCTGAAATTACTTGAAATCACAAATTTATCGACCAAAACAATTGTGCCGCCCCCACCAGCATCCTCGAGAATCTTATACGCAGTATTTATTGATCCTGTCGGACTTGCAGGTGACAACCCATCTCCGGTGCCACCAGTCTTAAGAAAAGCTACATTTTCAGCCGTAATTGCACAATAA
>JAQWCZ010000085.1 GCA_028705705.1 Paludibacter sp. | reverse complement strand
TGAGATGCTGACTGAATATGGTTTTTCACGGGTCGATTTCGTGTATGAACCCGGGCAATTCTCCATCCGTGGAGGAATTGTCGATATTTTTTCTTTTGCTTACGAATTGCCTTATCGTTGCGATTTCTTCGGGGATGAAATTGAATCTATCCGTATCTTTGATATTGAAAGTCAGCTTTCAAAAGATGTTGTTGAACAGGTTGAAATAATTCCGGATTTGCAGAAAGATAAATCAATATCTCAGGTTTCTTTTTTGGAATTTATTAATAAATCGACTGTAATTACATTATCCAACGCTGCTTTTATCCGGGATAAAATCAATCAATTGTATGATGAAGCCTTGGTTAAAGCCAACGAAGGTGATGTGGTTGTGCCCGATTTACACAAATCCCACATCCAGGGTAATAATTTTATCGCTGAAATAGAATCCTTTAAAAAATTTGAATTTGGAGAAAGAAACCATTTTCAGCCGGTACTGGAACTGAAATTCAATACTGCTCCCCAGCCTGTATTTCATAAAAATTTCGATTTGGTTGCCGAAAATTTGAAAAAAGGCATGATGGAAGGCTATCAGCTTTTTATCATGAGTGACAGTTTGAAGCAAACCGACAGAATTGATGCAATTTTCAGGGATCGTGGTGACAACATCGTGTTTGAACCTATAAAAAACACCTTGCACCAGGGATTTATTGACCACGATCTATCTTTATTCTGTTATACCGATCATCAGATATTCGATCGTTTTCATAAGTATCGACTACGTACCGATAAAACCCGTCAAGGTAAAGTGGTCATGACCTTGAAAGAGTTAAATCAGTTTCAGTTGGGTGATTATATGGTGCATGTTGATCATGGTATCGGGACTTTCGGTGGATTGGTGAAGACGAATGTCAATGGCAAAATGCAGGAAATGGTGAAGCTGATATACCGGGACGATGACATTATCTTTGTAAGTATCCATGCCCTGCACCGTATTTCCAAGTATAAAGGGAAGGAAGGTGAAGCTCCGAAAATCAACAAATTAGGCTCCGGAGCTTGGGAGCGTTTAAAAGAAAGAACAAAATCAAAAGTTAAAGACATTGCCCGTGAACTGATTAAGCTATACGCTAAAAGAAAAGCTGAAGAAGGTTTTCAGTATACGCCTGATAGTTATTTGCAGCAAGAACTGGAGGCGTCATTTATATATGAAGATACACCCGATCAGGTAAAAGCAACCGCTGATATAAAAAAAGACATGGAATCGACATTGCCGATGGACAGATTGGTGTGTGGTGATGTGGGATTCGGTAAAACAGAAGTGGCTGTCAGAGCAGCTTTTAAGGCAGCTACCGACGGCAAACAAGTGGCAGTGCTGGTTCCAACTACCGTGTTGGCTTTACAACATTACAATACTTTTAATAACCGTTTGTCTGATTTTCCTGTAACAGTTGAATACCTGAGTCGTGCCAGAAGTCCAAAGCAAAGCAAAGAAGTATTGGAAAAATTATTCAGGGGAGAAATTGATATTATCATTGGTACACATAAACTTGTTGGTAAATCGGTTAAATTCAAAGACCTGGGATTACTAATTATTGATGAGGAACAACGATTTGGTGTTTCAGTCAAAGAAAAACTCAAAGAACTGAAAGTGAATGTGGACACCATGACCATGACGGCTACTCCGATTCCACGTACTTTGCAATTTTCGCTGATGGGTGCCCGTGACCTGTCGATTATTAATACACCACCACCCAATCGTTTTCCAGTACAAACGGAAGTTCATGCTTTTGATGAAGATGTAATTAGGGAGGCTATTCAATTGGAAATGAACCGGAACGGACAAATTTTCTTTATAAATAACCGCATTCAGAACATTTATCAGATCGAAGCATTGATCAAGAAATTAGTGCCAGGTGTACGTGTTGCAGTAGGTCATGGTCAGATGCCGCCGGAAAAACTCGAAGAAATTATCCTTGATTTTATTGAATATGAATACGATGTGTTAGTTGCCACTACCATTATCGAATCAGGTATCGATATTCCGAATGTCAACACGATTATTATCAATTCGGCACACAAATTCGGACTAAGCGATTTACATCAATTGAGGGGCAGGGTAGGACGCAGTAACCGGAAAGCATATTGCTATCTATTGGCACCCGAAACCAGTTTACTTACCCCGGAAGCTCGTCGCCGGTTGAATGCAATAGAAACCTTTTCGGAGTTAGGAAGTGGTTTTAACATTGCCATGCAGGATTTGGACATCCGCGGAGCTGGCAACATGCTGGGAGCGGAACAGAGCGGATTTATAGCAGATTTGGGTTATGAAACTTATCAGCGAATTTTAAATGAAGCGGTACATGAACTCAAAGACGAAGAATTCTCCGATCTATATGCCGAAGAAATAGCCAAAGAAAACTCATCTCTCAATTATGTTACCGATTGCCAGATTGATACAGATATGGAATTGATGTTTCCGACAGAATACATCGAAAATGTATCCGAAAGAATTACGCTTTACAGAGAACTTGATAGTATTGATAACGAAACTGATTTGCTGGAATTTGAAAAGCGTGTTGAAGACCGGTTTGGTAAAATTCCAGAAAAGAGTAAAAATCTTTTGTTAGTAGTACGAATACGCTGGATGGCAATAAAATACGGGATAGAAAAATTGGTATTAAAAAATGAAAGAATGACTGCTTTCCTCGTTTCAAATCCGCTGTCATCCTATTATCAATCAGAAAATTTCGGTAAGATACTTCAGTTTATTGCAACCCATCCTCGTCAGTGTCAACTGCGTGATCAGTACAATCGTCGTTCTGTTGTAGTAAGCATGGTGCGAACGGTAAACCAGGCATACAATATTCTTTCAGAAATCCATGGTAAAAGTCGGTAAACACTAAAAACCAATGTTAAATCCTAAGGTAAATGTGATATTATTTCCTTGCATCAATGGAGGTGTAAAACGATCCATTGCCTCTTGAGCTGTCATTCTAACCTCACCAAAGACAGGTGCAGAGGCAGCATCAAAACTCTGTATATCTGATTTTTCAACTTTAATTACAGCATACGAGTTTCTGAAAATTTCATAAGTTGCATTCAAACCAATTGTTTGATTACTCCAGATGACATCTCCAAGTGAAGGATTGCTAATGATATCGATTACACTTGACTTAACGCCATTAAATTCACCATGTCTGATGTATTCGTATTCATTTCCTCTTTTTGCATCCAGGTAATATAACTTGAAATCAAGTCCGCGTAGCGGTTTAAAAGTTAATGCTGCATAAAATTCCTGTGCATTATCTCCGAGATAATGGCCTAAATTATAACTGTTTGACGCCCAGCTTATAGAAGGTATAGAATGTTTGTAGTTGAGGATGTTAGATCTGGTGTATTCAACAACAACGGAAAGATTTTGCAAAGGAAAATTGGTCAAATTGGCACCCACTTTATAGGAAATAGGATTTTTATCCGGACTATCTGGAAGGAACCGGCTAAAACGGACTTCATCAGCAAAAACAGAAGCGAATAAATGTAGATGTCGTATATTTCTCGAACTGATATTAAAGAATAACTGAGAATTTTGATTTTCCACACCCAATCCTTTAGTCATCACATGATCCATTGACTTATAAAAAGCAATGGGAATAAAAAAAGCAGGTTGTACATTCCTTTCAGAGTATATAATAGAATTTCCTACGGACAGTTTAAGGTTCTTAACCGGAGTAAAAGTCATTATATTACCGGCAATAAATTTATTTACAGGACGGTATAAAATTTTGCCGTCATTTTGCACATAATAATAGGTAGAATCAATAATATTTGAAACCAGCCATCCATGAAAATAATTCAGTTCAAACCAATTAGCAGGTTTAACATGCAGAAAAATCATGGGGAATGAAGGAACTCTTCCTGAAATAATATTGGAACCATGATAATTATCACCCCAAATAATATTATCTTTTATCAGACCAACAGATAGATAATCGTTTGAGTATTTAATACCACCTCTTGAATCGCTGAAATCTGTCCCAACCGTATATTCGTATCCCGGTTCATCATTTAAAAAAGTTGGTTTTGATAGCAAACCATCACCGGTATGAGAAATGTCACGTAAACTACCGTAAATAGAGCAATATTTCCCAATCATTCCCTGAAATTCTGCACCAAACGATTTTTTTTCAATTCTGCCATTTTTATTAGACGTAATATGCATTCCTAAAATTGGCGTTAATCTGGCCTTGAAATGATCATCTTTATAATTTATAACCGGGGGCAGAATGGATGCAATTGAAAGCTTGTTTTTATATAAGTGATTTGGACTTTTGGGAAAATGATCAAGCTCGAGTGCAAATTCATTCAGGAAGTATTCCAACTCATTTAACTGTCGATTCGAAAGAATTTTTCTGTTTGTTGATTCTGTCGCGCTAAAAATCTCTTGTATTTTTTCTGCAATAAATAATTGAGAATAAGGTTTTACTGCTGAATTTAATTCAATCAACCCATCATTTGCCATTTCATCCAGAAATTCATAAATCCGGTGATAAGAAATATGATTCGGGATATCTTGTGCGATATTGGATGACAAACCCAATATCAAAGACAGAATAAGTAGATTAATTTTTCTCATCTTGATGTGATTTGAATAAAAAAGATTATCAAGCGCTTTTTACCCGTTTAAAAAGAATATTTTTTAGAATTTTTACAAAATATTTCATATCTGTCACAAGTACACCTTTTTGCTCACAACTTTTTAAATAACGAAACTCAGATTCCTGAATTTCCTCCAGTGTTTCAGGCAAATCAGCATAAAAAGGAGGCAATAAACCAGGCTTGTAACGTACCCTCATTTTTTGTAATTCCGGTGTATAAAGACTATAATAATGTTGACTGAGCGGTCTTACACCAACAATTTTCATCTCTCCACGTAAAACATTGATAAACATAGGTAATTCATCAATCCAGTATTTTCGCATAAATTTGCCCATCGTATTAATCCGAATATCTTTATTGAATTTTCCCCCTTTTTGCAATTTGTTCATTCGATAAATATAAGCCTGGAGATATTCAGCATAGGAAAACATGGTTCTAAACTTATAAACATTAAATACGATACCATTTTTACCTAATCTTCTTAATGTTAATAATGGTCCATATCGTTTACTTTCCAAAATTACAGGAAGATTCTTTACTTTATGAGCAATTACATAGGTTATACCATTTAATTTCTTTGTTTCAACAATATCAAAACCACAATAAACCAATCTGCCCAGCACTTCCGTTTTGGATAATATCCTGTTTTTACCGCGGGTAATCTTAAAATAGATTTTATCCATATAAAGAAATTTCGGAATAACCCTTTTAAGCAAATAATCAAAAAAATAAATCAGGTAATTTAATCCTTTGGGATATTTATCATAGATTCTTTTTTTTCTGGTGCTCCTCTGTTCAAAACTGATAACAAAGGTGCCTTCCATGGGAAGTTTCTGGTTAACAATAGAGAACAATTTGTTAATTCCCCGAATGTTATTTAATTTATTTAATATGGCAATTCCGGTGTAATTTTTTTCAGGTTTCGATTTAATATCAAAATAATTGGATGAAAAAGAAACCAGGTTGTTTTTCAGGTTAAAATCAAGATGCTTTGAAATAAATTCATAAACTTTCTCCCCACAAAATTCTTTTATTGAATCAATTAAAACCTGAGAACTTTTCTCGTCCAATTTTTCTGTTATAATTTTGATTTCATCCGGCTTATCTTTTTGTATTTCGATAATGTCTTTATATTCAATTGCATTTTTGATGGTAAATTGAATAATGTAATAAATAGACCCGAGTGAGAAAATCAAAAGAGAATAGCCAACAATGATCCAGATTGAATAACTTGTATTGAGAGGAGTTAAAAACAATATGCTTAATATTGCCTGTACTGTTAATATCGTCCAAAGTAATTTAAAAATATTAACAATGTAACTGGTTGATCGCTCCCTGGAATATCGTTTATAAAAATAGGATATAATTAACCAACTTGCCAGGTAGAAGAAAGTAAAATCAAAATACTTATGGAAAGGTATACCTGATGAAAAGGGAGTTACAACTAACACAATTAATATAGCTAAAGCCAGTAGCAAAATATCAGTCATAATTGCTGCTACTGAAGGAGTATATATCAGTTTGTTGTTTTTTTGATTCATTTAATAAAAAATACAATGTTAAAAAAACAGAAAAATTAAAGTTTTTCAGGTATAAAGAACGACAAAAGTAATAATTTTTTTGTTTTTCAATACGATTAAATCTTGTCTTTTATTTTAATCAAGGAATATAAAAGTACAATTCCCTTTTCTTAAAGCTGTTAAACACTGTAAAACTAAATTATAAAATAAAAAAAAATACTTATATTTGGCGGATTTTCGTAAAAATTTAATTCAATATTGCGTGAAGACTACCAAATACTTATTCAAAATACTGCTTTTATACTTATTTTTAACAGTGCAGTACCCTTTCAATATTTTTGCTGATGAAAAACCTTTGGTTAAGGAAATAGTTGTAAATAAACAGGACAGTGTTTTCAGACATACATTTTATTTTGATGATAACAGAAATAAAGTGATAGAAAACAAATTCTATATGAAAGATTTCACTCCTTATCCTGTATCACGTACCGAATGGATTTATCAGGCAAATAACTGTATTTCTCAACGCGAACAAAAATGGAATAATGCAGATTGGTCGACAACCTATCTTATCAATGCAGAATTCTCAGGGAATGTTAAAGCACTGGAGAAGTATATTTTAGTGGTGAATAATGTAGAAATAACAGAAAAAACAATTACTTATACTTATGAAAATAGTAAAATAAAATCCATTGTGAAGTATAAGGGACAAATTGAAAATAATGATGTCGAAGAGAGGATATTGTACGACTATGATGATAGACAGAATATTCGTTTACAACAAATTATTCCGGGTGATGTGTTACAGTCAGATTCTATTCTGGCATTTAGATATGTATATAATTTATCAGGAAAAACTGATTCTGTAATCATGTTTCGTATTCAACAAGCAGTTGAATACAATGAAGATTTAACAACTTTTGTATATGATAAAAATACCGGAAATCTGCTGTGTCAAACTCAAAAGAAATGGAATGACGCCTCAGCAAGATGGGATAATTTAACAAAAACTGAGTACCTGTATGATGATAGTGACAAGTTAGTGGAAGAGATGTATTATTTTTATAATATATTATTTTGGATTCCGAATACAAAATATGAGTATATATATGATTCAAATGGCAAGCTGGGACAAAAAATTATGTATCAACCTATTTATAGACAGTGGAGAAAGATTTCCACGATTGAATATAGCAAAATTGAAAACGGTCAACCAAATCTGATGGAATCAAAATAAAATTTTTGGGGCGGTGAAACCGGTAGTTATGTAAACAACTTTATTCCTTACTATATTAATGATGAGATTGCCATCATGAAAGCTGATCGTATGGAACTTAAATATTTTATGGAGACCACTGTTATTTCAAAGAATAATTTCGATTCAGAATGGTTTAAAATATATCCAAATCCTTCAAATGGTGTGTTTTACATTGATACTCAGAATTTTTATGTTGAAAAATGGGAGGTTTATAATCTGAGTGGTTTGATGATTAAAAATAACTTTAACCATTTCCATACCGGTGTGGTTGACTTAACGGAATTTCCTGATGGAATTTACATGATTATAGCAACTACAAATGACAATAAACAGTTAAAACAAAAAATATTGATTAATAGAAATAAATAACATTTTTTTATGAAACGAACCATTTTAATATATATAATGTCGATGATAATAACTGCCTCTATGGCAAATCCATTGCTTGGAAAGTATAAAACTCCTTATGGAA
>JAQWCZ010000084.1 GCA_028705705.1 Paludibacter sp. | reverse complement strand
TGTGTCATCAAAACTGCCGGTGTCGATGAAAGTATCTGGAAGTTTAGCGGACCTGCTAAGGTTTTTACCTCACAGGATACGGCATGTTACGGTATTTTGAGCGGACAGGTAGTTGCCGGTGATGTGGTGGTTATTACCCACGAAGGACCTAAAGGTGGACCGGGCATGCAGGAAATGCTCTACCCTACTTCCTATATTAAATCAAAGAAACTTGGAAAAGAATGCGCCCTGATTACCGACGGACGTTTCTCCGGTGGAACATCAGGCCTGTCGATCGGACATATTTCTCCTGAAGCTGCTTCTGGAGGTAATATTGGATTAATTAAAGATGGAGATATTATTGATATTGACATTCCGAACAGAACGATTAATGTAAGATTGAGTGATGAAGAACTGGCTGCCCGTCGTGCAAAAGAGCTGGCACGTGGAGCCGATGCCTTTACCCCGAAAGACCGTAACCGTGTCGTCAGCAAGGCCCTGAAAGCCTATGCTTCAATGGTAAGCTCGGCTGACAAAGGGGCCGTGAGGATGATTTAGTAAGGGCGCAAGGCTTGCGCCCAAAAGCGGAAAACGTAGAATGGAAAGCGAATAGCGAATAGTAAAATAACATTAGACGTTAGACATTAGACGTTAGACGTTAGACAATTAAACATTTAAACGATTTTATACAAAACCAACATATGGAACACAAAAAAATGTCAGGGTCTCAAATCCTGATTGAATCTATGATAAAAGAAGGCGTTGATACCATCTTCGGATATCCGGGTGGTGCCATTATGCCGGCATTCGATGCGCTGTATGATTATCGAAACCGGTTAAATCACATATTAACTCGACACGAACAGGGAGCTACGCATGCAGCGCAGGGCTATGCCCGTGTTTCAGGAAAAACAGGTGTATGCTTAGTTACTTCTGGCCCCGCTGCAACGAACACAATTACTGGCATCAGTGACGCCATGCTCGACAGTACCCCACTCGTGGTAATTACCGGTCAGGTTGTTGCTCCTTTATTGGGAACGGATGCTTTTCAGGAAATTGATGTGGTTGGAATTACGCAACCGGTAACCAAATGGGCTTACCAGATTCGGAGAGTGGAAGACATTGCCTGGGCAGTTGCTCGTGCTTTTTATATTGCCAAAAGCGGTCGCCCTGGTCCTGTTGTACTAGATATCACTAAAAATGCTCAGATTCAACAGGCTGAATTTGATTACAAACCATGCACCTACATCCGCAGCTATATTCCTGTTCCAGAAGTCAACAAAGATCAAGTGGCATTGGCTGCAGAAATTATTAATGGTGCTAAAAAACCGTATGCTTTGGTTGGACAAGGAGTTGTATTGTCGGGAGCAGAAGCTGAACTGAAAACATTCCATGAAAAAGCGGACATCCCAGCAGCCTGGACCTTGCTGGGCGCATCGGCTATGTCTACTGATTTCCGTTTGAATAAAGGCTTTCTGGGAATGCATGGAAACGTATCTCCCAACATGAAAACAAATGAATGTGATGTGTTGATTGCTATTGGGATGCGTTTCGATGATCGTGTAACCGGGGATCTGAATACCTATGCCAAACAAGCCAAGATCATTCATTTAGACATCGACATGGCTGAAATCAATAAGAATGTAAAAGCAGATGCTCCGGTTTTGGGTAGTGCCAAAGATACCCTGCCTGCCATCACTGAATTGCTGAAACCTGCCAAACACACCGAATGGATTGATTCTTTCAAGGTGTATGATGATCAGGAATTCGATAAGGTAATCCGGAAAGAACTTTATCCTGAATCAGGTGAAATGACCATGGGAGAAGTTATCCGCAAAATTTCGGAAGCCACACAACACAAAGCGGTAATCGTAACCGATGTTGGTCAGAACCAGATGATGGCTGCCCGTTACTCGAAATACTCACAAACACGTAGTTTGGTTACCTCTGGTGGACTTGGAACGATGGGATTCGGTATTCCGGCAGCGATGGGTGCGAAAATCGGCGCTCCCGAACGTACTGTTTGCATGTTCAGTGGCGATGGCGGTTTCCAGATGACCATCCAGGAACTCGGGACCATCATGCAGGAACAAATCGGCGTGAAAATGATTATCCTGAACAACCATTTCTTAGGCATGGTTCGTCAGTGGCAGGAAATGTTCTTTGATGAACGATATTCATTCACAGAAATGCAAAATCCCGACTTTGTTGCCATCGCGAAAGCATATCGTATTGAAGGTACCGAAGTACTGAAAAGAGAAAACCTGGATGCAGCCATTGCTGATATGCTGAAAGATGACAAGCCTTATCTGCTCGTAGTAAATGTAGAGAAAAAAGGAATGGTTTACCCCATGATGCCAGCGGGCGCTTGTGTTACCAATATCCTGCTGGGAGATTAATTCAATGTTAAATGCATTAAAAGGTTATCAACATGGAAAATAAATTATATACAATCACAATTTTTTCTGAAAATACAGTCGGTTTACTCAACCAGATTACCATTATTTTCACCCGCAGGGCAATTAACATCGAAACATTGTCAGTCTCCCCATCAGCATTGAAAGGTATCCATAAATTCACCATCACAGTTTATGCAACCGAAAGCATGGTAGAAAAGGTTGTTAAGCAAATCGACAAACGCGTGGATATCCTGAAATCTTATTACAATACCGATGAAGATTTGGTACACCAGGAAATCGCGCTTTACAAAGTGGCTACCGATAAGTTGCTTGGGTTAGGTTCAATTGAGAAAATGGTTCGTCAGTACAACATCAGCATCCTGGAAATGAATGAGACTTTTGTAGTATTCCAGAAATCGGGGCATTATGCTGAAACACAACAGTTGTTTAACGAGTTAAGTTCAACAGTGGGCGTACTCCAATTTATCCGCTCCGGACGAGTTGCTATTACAAAATCGAAAGTTGAGCGTCTGAGTGATATGCTGGAAACACTGAAAAAATTTGAAGATCAAAACAATTAAAATCAAAAAGATTGTTTATCAATCGGAAAAAATACAATAATTTTACACAAAATTTATTTTAACAACACAAAAATGGCAAATTATTTCAATTCACTTCCACATCGCCTGAAAGTTCAGGAACTGGGAAAATGTGATTTTATGGAAAGCAGCGAATTCGCTGATGGAGTTAACAAACTGATTGGCAAAAAAGTAGTTATCGTTGGTTGCGGCGCTCAGGGCTTAGCTCAGGGACTTAACATGCGCGATAGCGGTCTGGATGTTGCTTACGCACTGCGTAAAGTTGAAATCGACGAAAAACAAATTTCTTATCAAAACGTAGTTGAAAACAAGTTTGAAGTGGACACCATTGAAAATATGGTTCCAAAAGGTGATCTTGTATTGAATTTAACCCCGGACAAATATCACACTCCGGTTGTTAATCAGATTATGCCGCTGATGAAAAAAGGCGCTTGTCTGTCGTATTCTCACGGTTTCAACATCGTGGAAGAAGGCATTCAGATTCGCAAGGACTTAACCGTGATCATGGTAGCTCCAAAATCTCCGGCTTCTGAATTACGTGCTGAGTACCTCCGTGGTTTCGGTGTTCCTACCCTCATTGCTGTTCACTTGGACAACGACCCGAATGGCGACGGACTGGAAATTGCCAAAGCATATTGCGTTGGAACCGGTGGTCACAAAGCCGGTGTACTGCATTCGTCATTTGTTGCAGAAGTAAAATCGGACCTGATGGGCGAACAAACCATTCTTTGCGGTCTGTTGCAAACCGGTTCTATCCTGTCATTCAACAAGATGGTAGAATCTGGCATCGACAAAGGATATGCTTCTAAATTAGTACAATACGGATGGGAAGTGATTACCGAAGCGTTGAAAATCGGTGGTATCACCCACATGATGGACCGCTTGTCGAATCCGGCTAAAATCGAAGCTTACAAATTAGCGGAAGAGCTGAAAGAAATCATGACACCTTTGTTCGCGAAACACATGGACGATATCCTTTCAGGAGAATTCTCACGCACCATGATGGAAGACTGGGCGAATGGCGACAAAAACCTGTTGGCATGGCGTGCAGCTACCGGTGAAACCGATTTCGAAAAAACTCCCGCCGGCAACATGGAAATTACCGAACAAGAGTATTTCGACAATGCTGTACTGATGGTAGCCTTTGTTAAATCAGGCGTTGAACTGGCTTACGAAATGATGACCAACTCAGGCATGAAACCTGCATCGGCTTATTATGAGTCATTGCACGAAACACCACTGATTGCCAACACCATTGCCCGTAAAAAACTGTTCGAGATGAACCGCGTTATCTCCGACACCGCCGAATACGGTTGCTACTTGTTCGATCACGCTTGCAAACCGCTGTTGGCCGACTTCATGAAAAAAGTAGATACCAGCCTCATCGGTAAAAACTTCAACGAAGGCAAAAGCAACCACGTCGACAACTTCGAACTGGTACAGGTAAATGCTGCCATCCGCAACCACTCCATCGAAGTATGTGGTGCCGAATTGCGTGCAGCCATGACTGCCATGAAGAAAATCGTGGAATAATCGATTCAATAGAAAACATACAGACACAGTAAATTGGGAAAGCAGGTGTACAGCAATGTGCACCTGTTTTTTGTTGCCCAATATGCATCCGATGCGCATTTGTTGGCGCAACACATGCGTTATATATGGCGCAACACCGGCACCAACAGCTAAATGTGTTGCACTATGGCGTTCACCGGATATGTTGATAATAAAATACTGATAATATATTGATTATTCATTTTTTGTGTTTATTTTTGGGGTAAATTTTAGAACACTTCAACTGTTTAAATCTAATAAGTGAAAATTTGTATGCGAAAAACATCCAAATTCAAATCATTTTATATTCCTTTCGTTTTGAAAGTTTTAACAAGCTATTAATTAAAAAACAAGGCAGATATACGAAATACTGGTTTGCATACAGAAAAGGGGGTTGTATAGTTAGATGTTAGTGGTCAAGATAAAAAAATGGAAGTAGTTTATAAATTTAGAGATTGGGGAAATAAATATCACAAAAAGATATTAACAGATAATGAAATCTATTTGGCTCCACCGAATAAGATTAATGATCCCTTTGACTGTCGTATTAATGAGAATTTCTCTCTTCTGTCAGAGAAAGAGTTTGAACAATATATTGATGACCAAATAAACTTACTTAATTTAAAGAATTTGGATTCTGTTAGGATTAAAATTAAAAACAGGTATACCAATCAGGATAAATTAAAAAAGGAATATAACGTTCATTGTAAGAATATTGGAGTTTTTTCTTGCTGTCATGACACGAAAGAAGATAAAGGTTGGCAGAATATTTTATTGTGGTCTCATTATTCAAATGAGCACAAAGGGTTCTGCGTGGTATTTTGGAAAGAAAAACTATTTAAATATTTAACTATTCATGGTGAAGTTAAGTATGGTAAATATCCTAAATTAAAGCCACTTGCTCCTGTTGAAAAGAACAAAAAAAAGATTATTAAAAATTTCATAGCCTTATTATCTACTAAAGAAAAAAGATGGAAATATGAACATGAGTATAGATACATAAAGATAAACACGAAAAATAATTCTGAGACAGGTTTCCATAAAGAAGAAAGAATAATAAAATTATCAAATGATTGCTTTGTTGGAGTATTTCTTGGCTTAAATATTCCCAAAAATCATGAAAAAGAAATATTGGTTTTATGTAGACAAAAAAATATTCCGGTATTTAAAACCAAAATGAATCCGTTTGACTTTACGCTAACAAATGAACAAATTATTTAAATTAAATAATCCCGAACGCCAAATCGAGTAAACTGCCCCGCCAGCTTAACTGACGGGAAGAGCCTCTCACACCACTGTAGTGCGACAAGAAGTCGCTTAATATAACTGTTTAACACTCATTGAATGACTGATTAAACCATGCGTTCCATCGCAAACAGCCTAAGGACACGTGCATACGAGCAACCGGTTTGTGCGAAGCTGTCCGGACAATATAGCCTATAAAAACTTTCTGTGAAGAAAGTCTTTATTGTATCGTTGAATGATGGAGGAGTTAGGCTTAGCTGGTATGGTTAACAAAAGTGAACGTCCTTGACTTCCTCCTTTGTCAGGGGGACTTTCACCCTTCAGAAAAACACACTTGCTAAAATCATTGTTTAACCATAATTATTTGTAATTTTGAGATTTTTCTGTTGCTTTGCGGCAGGTTAGCCACAACCGAACATGCGAGAGTGCGATATACAATAAAATAGTAAATTGAAATAAAGTATAAAACTATAAGAAGAAAATCCCATGCAGAAAAAGTCTTTAGTGATAATTGACATTCAAAATGACATTACCAAAAACTACAAAGAAATAATTGACAATGTTAATCGGGCAATTGATTGGGCAATGGAAAATGAAATTCATGTTGTTTACATAAGGCATTATAACTTATCAGACGGTACAAGGACTTTCAAACCAAATACCCGTGGGTCTGAATTGGTTCCGGACATGAAATTGGTTTCCAAAAACATTTTTGAAAAATCCAAAGGAAACGCATTGACCAGCCAGGATTTTACTGACTTTATCAAGAAAAATGAAATAAGCGAATTTTACATTGCAGGAGCAGACGCCATTGCTTGTGTGAAATCGACCGTATTTAATATGTGCAAGAAAAACTATAAAGTTACAGTCTTATCTGATTGTATTACCAGTTATGATAAAAGGAAGATTGACGAAATGCTGAATTATTACGAAAAAAATGGCTGTAAAATAATTAATTTGAATGACTTATTGGCTTCTAAATAGAATATGAGCAATCTTATACAACAAATATGAATAACAACAGCGTAGCTCCCTGTGGCGTAATATGTGATATTTGTTTAGGTTATCAGCGGGAGAAAAATAAATGTGTCGGCTGCCTCAATGTTGGTAATAAACCTTATCATTGTACAGTATGTAGTATAAAATCATGTGAAGAAAAGAAAGGCAATGAAGAATTACTTTGCTATGATTGCAGTAAATTCCCCTGTACACGCATCAAAAACTTAGATAAACGTTACACATTAAAATATGGTGAAAGTCCTATTCAAAACCTGAATAAAATAAAAGAAATTGGATTGCAGGCATTCATTGAAATTGAGAAAGAAAAGTGGAAATGTAATAGCTGCGGTCAGTTGTTATGTGTTCATAGAGAGGTCTGTTTGAATTGTGGAAATAAGAACGAGTACTTTCCACAAAAAAATAGCACAATTATTTGAATGAAAACACCCCTTATCATCTACTGGTTTCGCCGCGGTTTAAGATTGCACGACAACAGGGCTTTGTTCGAAGCGCTGCAAAACGGCTGTCCTGTATTGCCCCTTTTTATCTTCGATACTGATATTCTCGACAAATTACCGGACAAAAGGGATAAAAGGGTTGGGTTCATTTATCATGCAATCAGCAAGTTACAGGATGAATTGATAAAAATGGGAAGTTCCTTGCTGGTGCTTTACGGGAAACCACTGGATATCTTTCAGCAACTGCAACAACAGTATGCTATTTCGGCAGTATATGCAAATCATGATTATGAACCCGAAGCCATAAAACGGGATTCAGCAATTGCCGACTTACTGAAGAACCATAACATTCGTTTTGAAACATACAAGGATCAGGTTATTTTTGAAAAAGCTGAAGTCTTAAAACCTGATGGCAATCCCTATACCGTATTCACACCTTACTCAAAAAGGTGGAAACAGCAACTTACTGAAGAAACGGTGAAATCATTTCCAAGTCAAGATTACCTCATGCATCTTTATAAAACCAATCCATTTCATTTCCCTGCACTTACAGCAATTGGCTTTGTTGATGCCGGAATGAGGGAGTTAAACGCAACCGGCTACATGCACAACAAGCTGCGGATGATTGTCGCAAATTTCCTGACAAAGCATTTGTTGATTGACTGGCGTTGGGGTGAAGCCTATTTTGCGGAGAAACT
>JAQWCZ010000083.1 GCA_028705705.1 Paludibacter sp. | reverse complement strand
CAAAAGGAATATTTATCAATATATCAGGTTTGTTCAACTCTAGAGATAATTTTGAAATCTGTTCAAGCATAGCAGAAGTTGTAAACTGAATCAGCGAATAGTACCCCTGGCTGTTTTTATTACCTGTTGGAATAAAGTCCTGTATTCTCTTTATAATATTATTTATGCTATTGTTTAGGATAACTATATTACTAATCGATGATTTTTGGGGAGCAAGATGTTTCTTAACGTCTTCTTCATACAACAATATATCCGGGTTATTGCTGTCATACAAATTAACAACAACTAAAATATCGCCTTCTGTTCTTTTTACCCGATTAGCTGGGATTGGATTAAGCAATCCACCATCAACAAGAATACTGTTTTCTGATATGACTGGTGTAATAATTGTGGGGATTGCAATAGATGCTCTCGCAGCCTTATAAAAACTACCTTTGGTAAATATAACTTCTTCTCTGTTTATTACATCGGTTGCAACTGCCGCATACGGAATATTCATCTCTTCAATAAGAACATCCGGAATTATTGTATTCAATTTTCTAAAAACCTTTTCAGCCTTTAACAGACCATTCGTGCTTAAGGTGGGGTCCATCAAACTGTAAACATCCTTTTTTTGAAGTGTAGTAAGCCATTCTGTCAATTCATTTAATTTCCCCATAGCACAAAATCCACCAATTAATGAACCGATTGAAGTGCCACTAACTGATGTGATAATGAATCCCTGCTCTTCGAGTTCGTTAATTACACCAATGTGAGCTAAGCCTCTTGCTCCGCCACTTCCCAAAACCAATGCAACATTTTTTTTCATATCCATTACTATAATGTTTTATGCATTCCTGATATTTGAATCATAAATGTTTTTTCAATTTATGAATTAATTTCATAACGGTTTGTCACTAATTGTTTTTATGGGAATAAACTTCATTACGAATCTTTTGTGCCCAGTCCCAATGTGACATAGATGCATCCAAATCACTGTATTGAATCATCTCACCAATTGTAACTTTAATTGTTTTTCCCCTTTTACGAAATAGTTCATGCGGAAGCAATATCAGTTCCAAATTGATTTTAATTTTTACTACTTGCCTGAGTAAAAATATGGAATAAAACAGATAAGAATTTCGTCCATAAAATCGCACCGGAATAATGTTTCTTTTATGTTGAATTGCTTTTGTAATAAAACTTTTATGCCAAAATTTATCTTGTATCTTTAGTTTATAAATTCTAGATACAAGCCCATAAGGGAAATGTGTTATTGGTGCATCAGAAGCAAAGACATTGTTTAATTCAACAAAGTATTTTTTAGGATTTTTCCCAAATACATTGACATTTGAGACTATTGGTCTTAAGTTTGGAACAAACATAAAAGCATCGTTTCCAATAGCTTTTAAATGTCCGTATTTTGTACCAACAATATTTGTAAGGATTAAACCGTCAAGCAGTCCGAAAGGGTGATTGGCAACAAAAAAGCATTTTCCATTTTCCGGTAAATTTTCCAGTCCTGCACATTCCACATTAATTTCCAACTCTTCAATTATTTTAGGCAGAAAGTAAACGCCCTCAAATCCTTCATATTTTTTTAGAATCCGGTTTATTTCCTCTTGTCTAACAATCCAGGCAATTATTCGAATAGAGAAATCAGGTAGTCTTTTCAGAAATTTCGAATTACTATTTTTTATAATATGTGATATATTGATATAATTCATTTTTTGATTTTTATGAAAAGCTTCTAAAACAACTCCTGATTATTATATTTAAAGCCTTGATATGAGTTTCATTATAGCTTTTAAGCACTTTTACGAACTTACATTGCCATGTGTTTGATTTTATGTCAGTATTAGGACAAATCTATCTTTTCTCAATTCCTTTTAATAAAACCTGAATCATGTAATCGAGATTTATATCACACTCATTACATTTAATATTGACCATTAAAAGTTCCTCAAGTCCTTTCAGTGCTGACACAATAACATAGGCAGTTTGCTCTTCATCCCTTTCTTCAAACTCACCATTTATTATACCATTTGATATTATCCCTTTTACTAATAAAATCTCTTCATCATCGAATTTCTTCCTGATTTTTCCTGCAAAATATTCATAATCCATATAGCCATTTTTTATCGCATCTGAGATGTAAGATAATTTCACAAGAATTTTCATTCGTGTAATAATGTAATTAGTCAATTTCAGTTTACCGTTTAATTCTGACATCGCAACTATCTCTAATTCTGTGCGTAATAATTGAAACTCTTTTTCAACAACTTTCAGAAATAACTCATTTTTATTTTTGAAATAATAGTGAACTGAACCTTTTGATCTGAATGCAGCGTTGGCAATATCATTAATTGAGGTTTTCCGAAATCCATATTTGGCAAATACCTGCATTGCAATTTTTAGAATAAGTTCTTTTGTATCACCAGTGCTATTTCTAATCATTTGACTAATTTTGTTTTTTAGTTCAAATATAAATATAATTTACTAGATTATTTTTGCTTTTGTTCGCATTTTAAATTTGACAGTTTCATAAAGCTAAGATGTCTCCTAAAAGCTTTAAATCTGCTATCAAATGGTTCGAATTTTGTACCGCAAGGGTCACGTTAAGAAATCAAAAGCCTCGTAATACTAATTATTACGGGGCTTTTATGTGTTCGAGCTAAAATCAAGGACATTTCAATAAAGGCGTAATCAGTTTTAAAATAGACACTTACATATTCGAGTCCCATAAGGATTAATTTTGAATAATTCTGTTTTTGCTGAAAAAGGAGAATTAGTCTCAAATAATTTATGAAAATATTACATGTCAATTCAAGATGATTGCTAACTATTTTTGTTCTTTTAGTGAGTTTGCATGTGCTTCCACTTTGGGCGGATTTAGCAGGATTGTTAATTTCGATTAAAGACGTTGTTTATAACGTGGGAAAATTATTTATTAACCTTAAAAATGGACTGTGTATGAAAACAAAACTAATCACACATTATATAAAGCCGAGTTTTATCGACTTTTCTTCTTCTTACGACAAAAATATTAATATCAGTCTACTATTAGCTTCTTAACAATCTGATTCCCATCAATGTTTAGTTTTACAAAATACATTCCAGGTACCCTGTCAGATAGATCAAAAATAATTTTTTCAGTATTCTGATATTTTTTATTAAATATTTGCCTTCCTTTTATATCCAACACGACAAGGTCAACGATACTAATTATTGAGGATGAGGTTATTTCAATAATAACCTCACCTTGAGTAGGATTAGGATAAAGTAATAAATCAACCTTTCCTGCTAATATGTTGTCAATATTTACTGGAATATCTTTTACACAGACCTGAAAAGTATCCTTGGCTGACAACCCTCCCAAATCTAATGCCTGTACAACAATATTCACACATCCGGTATCACCTATAGTCGGTTGAATTGTTAAAGTATCATTTTCATAATTCATCCAAACTGGTATTGTATCAGTATCTTCCTGATAAATTTCCAGTGTTAAAACATCGTTGTCACTATCATTAAATATTCTGCCCAAAACAGGACTTACTGGGATTTTCAGTTTTTGGGAAACATGAAGTTCCTGGTTATCTATCGGATTTTCCACATGAGGTGGATGATTCACCTCTTGCTCTTGAGCAACAATCACCTTAAATGAAAGATAAGTCGAATTACCGGCAATATCGGTGGCAACCCAGGTTTCTGTGGTAGTTCCAAGCGGGAAAATACCTCCGGCACCCAATCCTTCAACCTGTTCCTTAATAATTGTACAATTATCACTGGCAATTATCTCTGGATAATCTATGGCTATTTCAGAAATATTTCGGTCAACAGTAACAAGAATATCTGAAACCGGTACAAAAAATGGTTTCAAAGTGTCTTTTATCGATACATTTGCATCACAGGTTGATTTATTCCCTGCATAGTCCCAGACAGTGAGGGTAACAGTATGGTCTCCCTGTTCGTCACAGCCAAAAATGTTCCGGCTGATTTCCATTTTTTCTATACCACAGACATCGCTGCTGCCTGCATCCAGTTGCTCAGGTAATAGTTTTGCTGTTCCGTTTGCATCGAGCTGCACGGTAATGTTTTGCGTTACAACAGTCGGAGCAATATTGTCTTCCACGGTTACCACTGCTTCCGCCGATGCTGAGTTACTGTTCACATCGGTTACGGTGAGGGTTACGGTATTTGCGCCCACATCTTCGCAATCGAAACTGGTGATATCGAGTTCGTAAGTTGCAATGCCGCAAGCGTCGGTTGATCCGTTGTCAATGTCAGCAGCAGCAACTGAAGCCTGCCCATCGGCATCCAGATAAATAGTAATGTTCTGGGCTACGGCAACTGGCGGAATATTATCCAGAACAGTAATGGTAGCAGTTCCAGACGATGTGGCCTGTCCATCGATTATGGTATAATTGAAACTGAAAGTTCCGGCCCAGTTTGTTGGGGCTAAATATTCAAAAGCTCCGGTTTCGAGGTTAAAACTATTAAATACACCGTACGCCAATGTGGGTTGAACAGTAATTTCAATATCATCTCCATTGGCATCATAATCATTCTCAAGTAAATTTCCGGAAAGGATTTCACCGGTAATGACGGTGTAGTTGTCATTTGTTGCCACAGGTGAAGCATTGGGTGGTCCAAAATTGGCAACAACATTTTTATCTTCGTTCATGTTTATTGAAATCGGGTTATCAGAACCGGAAATATCTCCGGACCAGTCTATAAAATTAGCTGAACCCGATGGAGTAGCGGTTAATTGAATTACAGAAGATTCTGCAAAGTTAGCAGAGTTTAAACCCGAATTGGTATTGATACCTGAAGGAGAACTGATAACTCCTCCTGTATATCCATTTTCACCGGAAATATTAACATTTAGTGCATGTGATTCAATTCCTCCGGTAATAGTTGCCTTTAAGTCAATTGTAGTGCCATAGGAATAAGTTCCGCATAATGCAGGGGAATTGGCATATACCATAACCACCCGAATATACACATCGCCATTAAAGGCATCTGGTGGAACAGTAATATTACCGGAATATACATAGGTACCATTGAAAGTGTTAACCTGATCGAAAACAAGTTTTCCCGGATCATTTAAAACACCATTACCATTAAAATCGAACCAGATTTTTACAAACTCCTGATATTTAGAGTTAGTTTTTACGGTAACAGAAACAGGATAGGTATTTCCGGCTGTTAATGTCGTTAAACTTGAGCCAGTATAATCAAAATATCCGGGACCACTTGAAAAACCGGTTGCATCAGGCGCTCCCGCTCTTTTTATACCATTCAATTCAACTTCTGAAACATATTCACAACAAAAATATGTTGGGTAAGACTCACACAAGGGAGACTGTGCAATTACATCGGGCACAAGCATATGGAAAAAAAATATCATGCCCCAAATGTTTACTATTCTAAATTGAATCGACTTATTCTTTGTTATAAAAAAGGCTTTCATAAAAACAACTTATTATTGTTAAAAATTTTGAATGTCTGAATTGATAATTACCCATTTTCCTTTTATCTTTTCTAATTCGAGTGATACGTGCATAACATGTTGTTTTTCTGAATTATAATTATAATAAAAAGAAAAATTTGCCCAACCTCCGTTATCTGAACCATCAATTTCTTTAAATAAAAAATAAGCATCGACATTGTTGTCATAGATTTCTTCTCTACTCATAAATACCGGTGACACTCCAAATTTTTTAACATTTAACGCCTCGTCGAATTGCATAGGGTATTGCATAATATGAACCGGGATGAAATTTTCGTTGGATTCACGGGGAAAGTGGTGCTGAAGTTCAGGCAAATCAATACATTGCTGTATTATTGCTTCCTGGTCCGTTAGCTCCTGGCCTTTTACACAAAGTGCAATGGTCATTAAAGCAATAATTGGTAAAAATCTTTTCATAATGTATTTTTTAATGATTAATAAATTTTCCGCCGAAGTAGAATTGATGATGTTCTGTGTTTTTCAATATTGAAAGGAGTTCATCTGCACCTACAGGTTTTGCCAAAAATTCATCGTATCCTTCCTGTAATGCTAATGCAACAGCACTCATTCTGAATTCTGAAATCAGAATGAATAGCGGAGCGATACGAGTGATACAGAATTTTTCTACAGGTTGAGATACAGGAGAAAAATCATTTTGGTCTCTATCAATAATAATGGCAACTATGTTGTCATTATTTACAGATAATTTCGTTACTTCTTTACCCGAAAAAGCAAAAACCACCCTGTAGCCGACTTTTTGTAAGGCTGTAATAGTTTCACTGCCAAGCGTTTCCGTAGTGCCGCCTACAATAATTTGTTTTTTGTGGATCAGTTCTTTTTGCATCACTCATTTTAAAACCAATTCAATTTTAAATCAATCAATTGAAATCATTTTAAAATTTGGTGCAGAAAAAACTGCCAAATTTCTTCTAACTACAATTTATTTAATTGACAACAAACGAGTTAGGACACTAAAAAGAGAATATAAAAAAGTTAGTAAGATACAATTTTATAAAATGAAGTAACTCATTTATAGTTGCTTACAAAGAAAATGAAGAAAAACAGAATATGCGTAAGTATCTCTGCTATAGTATCTTTCCAGATTTCTGATTGGGATTTATCTTAGCCATCAAATCAAAATTGTAAAATGTTATGATGGCAGCAGAATTATATCAAAAGACCCTGGCCGGCTATTGGACAAGGCACAAAAGGTCTTAATCCTTCTTTATCATAAGCGTCTCCGCGTCACGCTTACATAAGGTTTCTTCCTTCTTCTTCGTCCGATTGATCAGGTTATTTTGTAAAGAATCGTTCATTCATGAGAATAAAATCTCATTTTGGGTAGAATGCACAGATAATGAAGTTGTTGAAAAGATATTGCCTCATAAATCAGATGAAGAATTTATTGAGAAAATTAGAAGGAATAGAGGTTATTCAAAAATTAACCCAAATGAAAATGAAAAAATCTATTGTAATTTTTTCTTAATCTCATCCGACCTTGACTACATCGAAAGCTATAACTGGGTTTATCCTTATGGTGGTATGTGGAATGCGGGTAATCCATTTATTGAAATTGACACAGTAAATATTTTTAATTTAAATGAATTGAGCAGGCTTAAGACTAATACAGACTGATAGCCAATTCGTTTTATCCTTTTAATTGTCAAATTAAATCGAAACTAATTCAGTTTTGATTTGATGAAGTATTTGTTGTTTCAATTCCAGCTTGGTACGATTGTGGTCCAACTCAATTGTGCACGCAGTGCGTGCATAATATTTCAATTCCAGCTTGGTACGATTGATATTATTTGCCTACAGGTGTTTCTAATGACCAAGAGTCATTTCAATTCCAGCTTGGTACGATTGATATGATGAAGCACTTGGAATAGGTGGTTATATGTTGTCAATTTCAATTCCAGCTTGGTACGATTGATATGTATTACCGTGGATGGAGATATCGACTTTAGTCAAGATTTCAATTCCAGCTTGGTACGATTGATATAAGGATCTTAAAAAGGATCTATCAAGCGTTTCAACAATTTCAATTCCAGCTTGGTACGATTGATATTTAGTCAGGATAACACCAGGGGCAGGCATCTACTGGAATTTCAATTCCAGCTTGGTACGATTGATATGTTGTAGAGACTGAAAAACGTAATCATAAATTCAAATTTCAATTCCAGCTTGGTACGATTGATATAACCATGTCTGAAATCAACTGATTGATTTTTTCAAATTTCAATTCCAGCTTGGTACGATTGATATCGGAACACCCTCAATGCCGACAATCATTATCGGGAATTTCAATTCCAGCTTGGTACGATTGATATCACTAAAAATTTAAAGCCTGAATATCGTAATGGGATATTTCAATTCCAGCTTGGTACGATTGATATCTAAGAGCAATGATTTATGCACAATCCTTTATGCCTTATTTCAATTCCAGCTTGGTACGATTGATATCACCGGGCAGAGGGTAGTTTCTTGTGAAAAACAATATTTCAATTCCAGCTTGGTACGATTGATATTCTCGCGGCTGATTGAACCGTCGAACCTTGCTACAAATTTCAATTCCAGCTTGGTACGATTGATATCCGGAAACATGGAGTATTGGGGATGTTCGTTTATCAT
>JAQWCZ010000082.1 GCA_028705705.1 Paludibacter sp. | reverse complement strand
GCTAATTATCCTATGGTTCGAAATTTTACTCGTAATATTTATAAAGCCGGAGCACAGAACTGGGGAATTGTTCAGGACAAATTAAATAAAATGTATTTTGCTAATAATACAGGGTTGTTGGAATTTGATGGAAAAAATTGGACTACATATCCCATTATGAATGGTACTGATGTCAGGTCAATATTATACGATGGTGATGGAAGAATATACGCTTCTACCTTCAATGAGTTTGGATATTACCAAAGACAAGAGGACAATAAACTTCATTATATTTCACTTCTTTCGAAAATGCATATTCAGTCAGTTGGATCGAATGAATTATATAACATCCACAAAGGGAACGGTGGAGAAATTTTTTTCCAATCTAAAACCGGGGTATACGCTTATGAAAAGGATACTCTTGTATGTTATTCGTTTAAAAATATTATCGATGCATCAGGAGTTGTTAACGGAGAGTTGTACATTACAAGTTCACAAAGTGGTGTTTATTTGTTGGTTGGGAAACATTTCTTTCGTATTCCCGATTCTGAAATGCTTATTAATAAAAAAGTATGTTCAATACTACCATTTGGAAACAAAAATGTCATGTTTGTTACCAGTTTAAATGGGGTTTATCTTTTTGATGGGAATAGTATTACGCACTTCAAAACCGGGATTGATGATTTCCTGATTAATAATCAGGTTTTCTGTGCCGCAACTAATGGTAGTCAAATCGTTTTCGGAACTGTTCAGAAAGGAATTGCTGTCCTGAATATATATGATAAAAGTGTTGTGTATAATAATACATATACAGGGCTACAAAACAATACTGTTCTAAGTGTGGCATTTGATAATCAACAAAATTTGTGGTTGGGATTAGATAAAGGAATTGATTATGTGATGCTAAACAGTCCTATATCTAATATGTTTGGAACAAACAATTTATATGGTGCAGGTTATACTTCTCATCTGAAAAATAATATTATGTATTTTGGAACTAATCAGGGATTGTATAAAACTTCTTTCCCGATTTTAAATAAACCTTTGCCATTACAACTGGAACAGATTAGCGGAATTAAAGGACAAATATGGAGTTTGACGGAAATTGATAAAACACTGTTTTGCGGAAGTGATCAGGGAGCATTTATCATCAATAAGAATGGCGTTGAAAAAATAAATGAATTATCAGGTACCTGGTCATTTAAGGTTTTAAAAAAACATCCAGACCTGATATTAGGGTGCTCATATCAGGGGTTATTTATTTTAAAAAAGGTTCATGATAAATGGATGTTCTCCCATTTCATCAAAGGAAGTTTCTCTGAGACAGGTCCAATGTTTGAGGAAGATGTTGATGAGTCCATCTGGTTTAGTCATTGGCAAAAAGGGTTATTCCGCCTTCACTTGAATGCTGCAAAAGACAGTATTTTACGTATTGATTTGTTTAATGAAACGAAGGGATTCCCCAGTAATAGAAATAATACTGTTTTCCGTATTAATAATGAACTTATTTTTTCATCAGAACGTGGATTATTCCGTTTTAACAGAAAAACAAATAAAATGCAACCTTATGAAAAATGGAACAGTCTTTTTGCTTCAGTTCCCAGTTATATTCGTCTCCATGAAAGTAAAAACGGTGATGTGTGGTGTGTCTCCGGTCGTTTTGTGGGACTTGCAAAAAAAATGAAACAAAAAAGTGAATATAAGATGGACTCATTATCTTACCAATTACTACAATCACGTATTATCAGCGGATTTGAACATTTTAATTTTATTGATAGTACAAATCTGGTTCTGAGTACCGAAGATGGTTTTTGCTGGATTGATACCCAAAAAAGAATTATTTCTCAAAATGTATTTAGCGTTTTTTTTCGTAACATCACTCCAACAAATGATAAGTTTTTGATAAATTCCGGTGATAAATCTGATTATAAAAATGGGGATAATCACATATACTCACATAAAAATAATTCATTGCGTTTTGAATACATTGCACCTGAGTTTCGTAATGAAGGATTAGTTAGATATAGCTTTAAACTTGAAAATTATGATCAGGATTGGTCGGAGTTCAGTTACGATAATATCAAAGAATATACTCAAATACCAAAAGGTAATTATATTTTTAAGGTTCGTGCTCGGGATTTGTTGGAAGTTAATGAGTCTTCATATTCCTATGCATTTACAATATTACCTGCCTGGTATGAAACAAAGTTTGCATTAATAATTTATATCGTGTTGTTGTTGGCATTACTTTTTATTATTGCTATGTGGATCAATTACCGGTCAAATAAAGGTGCATTTGAAATGGAGAAACAAAAGCAATTGGAAATAAACGAGCAAAAAAAGAAATTTGATGAAGAAACATTTGAAAAGAAACGTGAAATTAAAGAATTAAAAAATCAACAATTACAATATGAATTAAGGCATAAAGCACAGGAATTGGCAACTTCAACCATGAACCTGATACGCAAAAATGAAATGTTACTGGATATACTGGCAAGTCTCTCAAGGGTGACTACAGAGATAAAAAATAACACAGATTCAACTTCTGTATTAGTTAAATTGAGTAAGATGGAACGTACTATCAAGGAGAATATTGAGAATGAGAATAACTGGAAACGTTTTGAAGAAAATTTTGATATGGTTTATGAGAATTATCTCAAAAGATTGAGTGAAACATACCCTGACTTAAATATTAATGATAAAAAACTTTGTGCTTATCTCAAAATGGGTTTATCATCTAAAGATATTGCACCTTTGATAAATGCATCCATCAGAAGTGTAGAAACAAACAGATTTAGGTTGAGAAAAAAATTAAATTTAGACAGAGAAATAAATTTATCAGATTATTTACAAAGATTTTGACGTCAATATACCTATTTACCAGTCTTTTGACATTGTACGCAAAATTTTGGATAGTCCCATATAATATCAGAATCTCTACGCCAGCACAAAATCCAACTGCTTCTTATCCAGATTGGCCTTCGCAACCCGCACGGTTAGTTCGTCGCCTAACTGGAATTTCTTGTGGTAGCGGCGGCCGACCAAGCAATAATTCTTTTCATCGAAAGTATAGTAGTCATCGTCTAAGTCGCGGATGGGAATCATGCCTTCGCATTTATTTTCGACAAGTTCCACATAGATACCCCACTCGGTTACGCCTGAAATTACGCCATCGAAGACCTTGCCCACATGTTGCGCCATGAATTCGACCTGCTTATACTTAATGGAAGCGCGTTCGGCATTCGCAGCCAGTTGTTCCATGTCGGAACTGTGCTTGCAAAGTTCTTCGTATTCATGTTGATTCACACCTTTGCCTCCTGATGCGTAGCGTTCCAGCAAGCGATGCACCATCATGTCCGGATACCGGCGAATGGGCGAGGTGAAGTGAGTGTAGTAGTCGAATGCCAGTCCGTAATGCCCGAGGTTATCGGTGGTATATATCGCTTTCGCCATCGAACGAATCGCTAATGTTTCAATCAGGTTCTGTTCTTTTTTACCTTCTACCTGGTCGAGCAGGTTGTTGATGGCGCTGGAAATGGCCGACTGCTTCCCCGATGTTTTCAGGTTATAACCAAATTTACGGATAAACTGCGAGAAGTTTTCGAGCTTGTCGGGATTGGGTACATCATGCACCCTATACACGAAAGTTTTGGCTTTCTGACCTCTGCCTGGTTTGCCAATGTGGGTTGCAACGGTCTTATTCGCCAGCAACATGAATTCCTCGATCAACTTATTGGCATCCTTTTGTTCTTTGAAGAAAACAGAAAGCGGCTTGCCTTTGTCGTCGATTTCAAAACGTACTTCCACCCGGTCGAAAGCGATGGCGCCGTTATCGAAGCGCTTTTTTCGCAGGATTTTGGCTAAGTGGTCGAGTGTCAGTATCTCCTCTTTGAAATCTCCTTTACCTGTTTCGATGACCTGTTGCGCTTCTTCGTACGTAAAACGCCTGTCGCTGCGGGTCACTGTTTTGGCAATTTCATAATGTTTTATTTCAGCATCATCAGTCATCTGGAAGATAACCGAATAAGTCAGTTTGTCTTCATCCGGACGAAGCGAGCAGATGCCGTTAGATAAATGTTCGGGCAACATCGGGATGGTACGATCCACTAAATAAACAGATGTCGCCCTTTCTTTTCCTTCCTTGTCGATGATGCTTCCCTGTCGCACGTAATGGGTTACGTCGGCAATGTGAACGCCCACTTCCCACAATCCATCCTTCAGTTTACGGAGCGATAAGGCATCGTCGAAATCCTTGGCATCACGCGGGTCGATGGTGAAGGTGGTGACTCCGCGCATGTCGATGCGTTTGGCGACCTCTTCAGGGGTAATGCCGGCATCAATCTTATCAGCAGCAGCATCTACCTGCTCAGGATATTTATAGGGCAGACCGAATTCGGCTAAAATCGCGTGCATTTCGGTGTCGTTGTTGCCTTTGTCACCGAGGATGTCAATCACTTCGCCGACCGGACTTTTCATGTTCGGCTCCCATTGCATCAGTTTCACGACTACCTTCTGACCATTCTTCGCCCCGTTCAGTTTATTCTTCGGGATGAAAACATCATTGGTAAGCACGCGGTTATCACACACCAGGAAGGCAAAATTATCAGATACATCGAGGATACCCACGAAAGTATCTTTGGCCCTTTCCATGATATCCACCACTTCACCTTCCGGCATTTGTCCCTTCCGACGGGCATAAAGGAATACTTTTACTTTGTCATTCAGCAAAGCGTGGTTGGTCTTTCTTTCCGGGATGAAAATAGGTTCGCCGCCATCATCCGGAATCAAATATGTCTTTACGCCCTGACGGTCGATGGTGCCCGTGATGTAACCTCCGCGCGAGTTCAGTTTGAACTTGCCACGTGAGATTTCTACCAGGAAGTCCTCATCCCAAAGCTGGTACAGTAACTCGTGAACATATACCCGTTGCGATTCGTTGTTGATATCGAGATGTTTGGCTACCTGCCTGTAATTGAAATTCTTTTCCGGGTTTTCATTGAACAGGTTAACGATGTTCTGAATTAATTCTGATTTGCGGATGCGGGTACTGCCGCCTCTTTTACTCTTTTTTCGTTTCATTTTGAAGGTTGTATCATAGATTTTTTTTCGATTAATTATTAAACTACATAAGTCACATTTAGTAAATACTTAGAATGTCATGAGATATGTTTCACTGATATTTACCTTATTTACACTTTATTTTCTTACTAAACAAGCTTAGTAGCGGAGATTTAATCAAACACCTCCTCTGACCTTATTACTCTGGTAACTTATGCACACGCAAAGGAAAGAATTAAATTTTGAAGGACAAAATATTTATGTAGAACTAGATGTTCGTTTTCTGGCATAGGTTTGACTACAGGAATAATAATACTACTTCCTCAACGCCCCATACAATACCTCCACAGGATGCAATGCCTCCCTTTTCGTTCCATCCTTGATTTGCGAGCGACAACTGGTGCCCTGTGCGACCACCAGCGTATTTTCGGGTAATTGTTCGACCTGTTTGAATAGTACTAATTCCCCAATTTGCTGCGAGAGTTCGTAATGTTCTTTTTCGTATCCGAAGGAACCCGCCATACCGCAACATCCCGAAGGAATTTCGGTGACATGATAATTTTTCGGGATGGAGAGCATGTCTAATGTCGATTGGGAAGAAGCTATGGCTTTCTGGTGACAATGGCAATGCAGACTGATGTTTTTTTCTTCCTCATGAAAAACGGTGGCATCTATCCTGCCGGCTTTGAATTCCTGCACGATAAATTCATCGATTAAGTAAGTATGACCGGCTAATTGTTTGGCATCTTGGCGCAAGGAGGCTTCTACCAACCCGGGATATTCATCACGGAAAGAAAGAATGGAGGAAGGCTCAATGCCAATCAAAGGGGTTTCCTTCGTAATAAGATTTTTCAGCAGACGTACATTCTTTTCGGCCAGCTTCTTCGCTCTCCGTATTAATCCTTTTGAAATGAAGGCCCTGCCACTTTCTGCATGTACGGGAATAATGACTTCATAACCAAGTGCGACCAGCAATTTCACGGCTTTCTGACCTACTTCCACATCGTAATGATTGGTAAATTCATCATTAAACAAATAGACTTTCTTGCCTTTTTTAAGTTTGGCCGACTTCACCAGGACCGGATAATGTTTTTTATACCAACTGCTGAAAGTTTGGTTGGCAAGCAAAGGCAGTTTTCGTTCTGAAGTAAAACCAAGCAACGATGGCAAGGCGGTTTTATCCAATATGAAATTGGTCAACGCCGGCATTTTCGAACCAATCGCGTTGAGGCTGTTAATGTTCGCAATCAGTTTGGTGCGCAGGGGTATTCCGTTGGCATCGTGGTAATGTTGCAGAAATTCCGCTTTCAGCTTGGCCATGTCCACATTCGAGGGACATTCGGATTTACAGCCCTTGCAGGAAAGGCATAAATCAAGCACTTTGTATATTTCTTCGTGGTCGAACGGATTCTGTTTGGTAGAATGTGTCAGATATTCCCGCAGGATGTTCGCACGGGCACGGGTTGTTTGCTGTTCATCTCGCGATGCCATGTAACTCGGGCACATCAGTCCACCGGTTATCTCAGTCTTCCGGCAATCACCTGAGCCATTGCATTTCTCAACCGCCCGTATGTAACCCATTTCAGTATTAAAACTAAAAATGGTCTCTATCTCACGTGTCGGCTGTCCCGGCTCATACCGCAACGAAGTATCCATCGGGGGCGTATCGGTAATCTTTCCGGGATTGAAAATATTGTCCGGATCCCAGGTTTGCTTGATTTGTTTGAGCAGTTCGTAGTTCTTTTTGCCGACCATCAGCGGAATAAACTCACCACGCAAGCGACCGTCGCCATGTTCCCCGCTCAACGAACCCTTGTGCCTCTTCACCAACAAAGCGACTTTGGTACCGAGTTCCCGGAAGATTTTCACATCTTCTTTGAGTTTTAAATTCAGTACCGGTCGCAGGTGTAACTCACCCGTCCCCACATGGGCATGATACACGCAGGAAAGGCGATAGCTTGCCAGCAATTGTTTGAATTCAGCAATATAAGCCAAAAGATGCTGCACCGGAACAGCCGTATCTTCAATCAGACTCACTGGTTTTGCATCTCCTTTCATATTCGAAAGGACACCCAGTCCTGATTTACGCAGATTCCATATCCTGTTGATGTCTTTTCCCCAGATAACAGGGTAATGGAAACCGAGTTCTCGTGTACGCAACTTAGCTTCCATTTGCTGACAAATAGTTTCAATTTCCTCTTTGGTCTCCCGTGCAAATTCGATAATCAGAATGGCTTCGGGGTTGCCGGACAGGAAAAAGCGGTTGGGTTGTTGACTGATATTGTCTTTCGTCAGTTCCAGGATGGTTCTGTCCATCATCTCCACGGCTCCCGGTTGAAATTCCAATGCTATCAGGTTGGCTTCCAACGCGTCTTCCATGGTTTCGAAATGTGCTGCCATCACGCCTTTGACTTTCGGCGGAAGTGGCACTAAATTCAGTTTTATTTCGGTGATGAAAGCCAGGGTACCTTCCGATCCGGCAATTAACTTAGCCACATTCAAATCAGGTGCATCGGGCGTAAAAGGTGCCGAATCGAGCAATATATCAATTGCGTAGCCGGTATTTCTGCGGCGAAGTTGTTTGTCGGGGTACTGTTCCCTGATTTCCTTTTGGTTCTCCGGGTTGGAAAGTATCTCTTTTAACTGACGGTAAATCTGATTTTCAAGCTTATCCCCCATGCATTTCTGCTCAAATTCTCCGACTGAAACAGATTCAAACACCGTTTCACTGCCATCACTGAGCAATACTTTTACACTGAGGAGGTGGTCGCGTGTGCTGCCATAAATCAGGGAATGTGCCCCGCAGGCATTGTTACCGACCATCCCGCCTATCATACAACGATTGGAAGTGGAGGTCTCCGGACCGAAAAACAATCCGTGTGGCGCAAGGAATTTATTCAGTTCATCCAAAATCACTCCCGGCTGTACTTTCACCCATTTCTCTTTGGTATTCAGTTCGATGATACCGGTCATGTACCTGGACACATCCACTACCAGGCCTTCCCCAACCACCTGTCCGGCCAACGAAGTACCGGCAGTCCGCGGAATCAGATTGACCTTTTGCTCCCGTGCAAAACCTATCAACTCCTGTATATCCTTCGCATCTTTCGGATAAGCTACTGCCAGCGGCAACTGCCGGTAAGGCGATGCATCCGTGGCGTAAATCGACA
>JAQWCZ010000081.1 GCA_028705705.1 Paludibacter sp. | reverse complement strand
TGAAAGATAAAGTCCTGCTGATGTTGGATAATATTCCAGCTGAGCATAATTATATTACCCGCAGGTGGCGAGAAATGGGTTTGACATTTGATTCAGCAGCCGATTCGCAAGCGCTGATTTGTTTGTATAAAAAATATTGCGAAGCCAAGAATTGTTTAAGATGCAGGATAGGGTATAAGGTGCTGACACTTTAGGTCACCAGTCGCCAGTCACCGGTCACCAGTCGTTGATGGTTGGAAAAACTTAGGTGTTCTAATGTGATTTATGTGGTTATAAAAATTGGATTAATTAATGAAGTATTTTAGACTTATAATACAGCTTGTGTTGGTTTTTACAATTGTTTCCTGTGCGAACAGGGCAGCGGGACCAACCGGGGGGCCGAAGGATTCTATTCCGCCGGTTGTTTTGCGTACTATTCCTGTTAATAATGCTTTGAATTATAAGAAAAAGGAAATTCAAGTGTTTTTTGATGAAAATGTTTCTCTTGAGAAAGTCAATGAGAACGTAATTATTTCACCTCCTCAGAAAACACAACCGATTGTGAAAGCCAATGCACGGGTGTTGACAGTCAGCATACAGGATGATTTGCAGGATAGTACAACCTATAGTATTTTGTTTGGAAATGCCATTGTCGATTTGAATGAAAAAAATCCGCTACCGAATTATACTTTTTCTTTTGCTACAGGTCAGGAAATAGATACCCTGCAAGTTTCAGGAAAGCTGATCAATGCTGAGAACCTTGATCCAATGCCGGGGGTGTTGGTCGGACTGCACAAAAACCTTCATGACACAGCTATCCTGCGTGATCAGTTTACCCGCGTAGCCAAAACCGATGATGAAGGTCGGTTTACAATTCAAAATATAAAAGAGGGAAAATATAAGTTATATGCTCTGACGGATTTGAACCGGGATTTTTATTATCAACCTGGAGAAGGAATTGCATTTTACGACTCAATTGTGATTCCGCAGATTAAGGTTGTACAGCAAACGGATACTTTATGGAAAGACTCAATTACCATTGATACCATCAAAACTGAATCAAAATTGACTTACTTACCTGATGATTTAGTCATGAAATTATTCAAGGAAAGCAAAAAAAGACAGTATTTGGTAAAATCCGAACGTCCTGCTGAAAAATACTTTCATTTGTTTTTCAATGATAGACAGGATAGTTTGCCGAAAATCGAACCAATCAATTTTGAGCTTAACACACAGTTCCTGATTCAAAAAACGGAAAGAAAGGATAGTCTGGTGTATTGGATTCCGGATTCTGCTGTATATAAGCAGGATACCTTGAGTATGGCTGTAAGCTATTTAAAGTCGGACTCTTTGTTTCAACTGGTTTCAACGATTGATACACTTAAACTTGTTTTAAGGAAACCTAAAACGACTGTTAAAACAAAAGATGGTAAACCAAAGCTCATCACTCCATTGACTTTTAAAACCAATTTAGCCGGAAATTTTGATTTATACAGAGATATCCAGATTGAATTTGAGGAACCGCTGGATTCAATTCATAATGAAAAAATAAAACTTGTTCAAAAGGTTGATTCAATTTTTAATCCCATTAATTTTACCTGGTTACCCCTGGATTCGATTCGTCGTAAATTTCTAATCCGGCATGTGTGGAAACCAGAGGAAGAATATGAGTTACGACTTGATTCTGCAGCATTTATCAGTATTTACAATAGAAGTACAAACGAACAAAAAACTCCATTCAAAATTAAATCTTTGGATGAATATTCTGCTTTGAAAATTATCCTGCAGAAATATGATTCGCTTGTGGTCTTGCAAGTGCTGGATTCGAAAGAAACTGTCGTTCAGACTCAAAAAGCGAAACCAAAAGGGAATTTATTTAAATACCTTAAACCGGGTGATTATTTTGTGCGGTTGTTTGTTGATAACAACCAAAACGGGTTGTGGGATCCGGGTGATTTAGAAAAAAGAAGGCAAGCTGAAGCTGTATGTTATTTTAACAAAAAAATGACGCTGAAGGCCAACTGGGAGATTGAAGAAAGCTGGAATCATCTTGATCCGGCAATGCTTAATAAGAAACCGGAGGAGTTGCTGAAAGAAAAGAAAAAATAGTGCTGATTGTAATTTTTATAGACATTATATTGAATAAGAAATTAATCAATTCTTGTAAAGGAAGTTATAGAAGTTAAGAAGTTATATCGCACTATATGCTAACTTCTTAACTTTCATAATATAAAGCACATAACAATTAAATCAATATAATCACTAATTTATAAATACGGATTTGATTGTCTTTCTTTTCCAATTGTCGTTGCCGGACCATGACCCGGATAGACCAAAGTGTCATCCGGCAAAATCAATAATTTCTCAGTTATATTGCGTATCAGGGTTGCATAATCGCCCTGTTCGAGGTCGGTGCGCCCGATAGAACCGTTGAACAATACATCTCCGGCAAATAATATTTTTTGTTTTTCGTTGTAGAAAACCAGGTGTCCCGGACTATGTCCTGGCACGTGGATGGTTTTTAATGTGGTATTACCAAAAGTAATTTCCTGGTTCTCCTGTAAATAGGTGCCGATTGGTTGTGCGTTTTCCTGAACTGGGAAACCATAAATAATTGCGCCTGCCACTACTTTTTTCAGTAAAAACTCATCTCCACCATGTGCTTCGGGTTCAATGCCATACGTATCAAATAAAAATTTATTCCCGAACTGATGGTCGAAGTGCATGTGGGTGTTGAGAACTTTGACAAGCTTGAGTTTGTTGTCATCGATGTAGGCGCGCAAAGCTTTTTTCTCGTTTTCGAAATAACAACCTGCATCAATGACGATAGCTTCTCCTGTTTCATCATGTACAACGTAGGTGTTTTCTTGTATTGGGTTAAACGTAAACGTTTTAATTTTCATTATATTTTTTCTGTAAGATAGGGTTTAAAAATATCTTCATACTGATAGAATCCATTTCCAGTATTAATCAGGTTTTCGGCAACAAAAATAACTCCGTTACCAAACGCTTCTCTGGAAATAGACTCGTGGATCAATCTGATAGTTTGATACCTGAATCCGAAAATAACCTGGTGTTTGCCGACAATTCCGCCCGCACGTATGGAGTTTATTTTAGATTTTTTTAAACCCAAAGCATCCGCGATTTTAATGGCCGTTCCCGAAACGCCGTCCTTGTGTTTGAAATGTTCTTCAACGATTTCGATGTCGACAAAAGGAGCAATGCTCTTCAATACTTTAGCTGCAAAAATCAGGTAATTGACTCCCAGGGTAATGTTTGGTGACCAAAAAACGGTGGTATATTCACCCAGTTGTCTTAAAAAAAATTCTTGTTGTTCGTCATAGTGTGAAACGGCTGAAATAATCTTAATATGTCGCTCTGCAGCAGCCTTCCCATAAGTAGAAATACCATTCTCGGAAGAAAAATCAATGATAAAGTCAACCGGATGTGTATCGAGAAAAGGCTCAATTTTATTGTTTTGCAGTGAAAATACACCACCTGGATTATTACAGTCTATTTCCAGTATATCAGAGATCAACCTGCCTTCTTGTTTCGGTGATCTTCTCAGCACCCATTCCAAATCAAAATTTTTGTGCTTCAATATTGCTGAAGCAACCGCTTTGCCCGTCTTGCCAAAGCCAAATAAACCTACTTTCATTACTGTCTTTTTTTCAAAGATTCATACTTACTTCTTGTCACAAGAAATATTATTTGGTTCAAATATAGGTAAATTTTTTTATTATTGGGAATAAATATCTTGTATGTAGGATATTTTATTGTTCATTAATATTGATACATCGGAATAAACCTGTATCTTTGAAATGTAAATTTTAAATCCAAACAATATGAAAACAGAAGAAGACGATTTGTTGGTTTATGATGAAGATGAAGCCGTTAAGTTTATCCTGAATCATATTCCTGCTGCTTCAAGGGCAACTATTCCGGATACCAAGGTGGAATATGTGCTGGATGTAATCTACGAGTATTATGATGAAAAAGGATTAATACAGGAAGATACTGCCGAAGAAGCCAATATCGATGAAGAAGATATGTTTTTATATCTGAAAAAATGTATCAAGAAGGACAAAATGGATATTACCGATGAAGAAATCATCCTGATTCTGGAAGGTGAGTATGAATATGGTAAGTCCGTCGGAATTTACAATTAACATTCATTTAGATTCAACATGTTTTATATTTTCTATGCTTTAATCTGGACCATTTCCTGGCTCCCGTTGAGGGTACTATATGTAATATCTGACCTTTTATATCCACTGATTTATCATATAGCCCGTTACAGGAGAAAAGTTGTAAGACGTAATTTGATAAATTCATTTCCGGATTATTCTATCAAACAAATTAAAGAGATAGAAAAAAAATTTTATCATTTCTTTTGTGATTTACTGATAGAAATCATACGACTGCTTCATATTTCAGAAAAAGAAATGAAGCGACGCATCACATTTGAAAACCTTGATTTGTTGTTTGAACATGCTAAATCGGGGAAGAGTGTGATGCTCATGTCAGGTCATTATTGTAACTGGGAATGGGCAATAAAATTATGTATGTATACACCCCATGATTTTCCTTTTCTTCCAGTATATCAAAGATTGAGAAATAGACATTTTGAAAGTTTAATACGCAAACTGAGAAATCGTTTTGGTGCCATTTGTGTTGAAAAAGATAATTTGGTCAGAAAAATCGTGGAGATGAAAACAACCGGAGAAATGGGTATTTTTGGTATGGCTTCAGACCAAAGTCCTAGAGCTCGTTACATTCGTTACCGAATGAATTTTCTGAATCAGGATACTCCGGTATTTCTCGGAACCGAACAATTGGCCAAGAAATATGATTATCCAGTGTATTATCTGGATATTAAACGTGTTAAAAGAGGCTATTACCATGCTGTTGTAATACCCATTGCTTCAAACCCTACAGAAACGGAAGAGTATGAAATTACGAAAAAGTTTATGTTTATATTGGAGAAAAATATTCGTGAACAACCTGAATTTTGGTTGTGGTCACATAATCGTTGGAAACACAGTAAAAAAGTAGTTTGAAGACCGCGATTGTCATATTGAACTGGAACGGAGCGCATTATCTGCAACAGTTTTTACCGGTATTAAGAGAATACACCAACTCTCCTGATGTGGATATTTACGTTGCTGATAATGGTTCGACTGACCATTCTCTACGGGTATTGGGAAAATTTTTCAGTGACGTGAAGATTATAATGCTTCATCGCAATTATGGTTTTGCAGAAGGTTATAACCGGGCACTTTCACAAATAGAAGCTGATTATTTTGTAATTCTAAATTCAGATGTAGAAGTCACTACCGGTTGGTTAGAGCCTATGCTGCAATATTTACAACAAAGTCCGGATGTGGCAGCTTGTCAACCGAAGATATTATCATACCACAACCGCACCCGTTTCGAACATGCAGGTGCTGCGGGAGGTTTCATCGATTTTCTCGGTTATCCTTTTTGTCGTGGTCGCATATTAGCGGTAACTGAAGAAGACTACGGGCAATACGATGAAGCATGTGATGTATTCTGGGCAACCGGTGCTTGTCTGGTTATTCGGGCGGATGTGTTTGAGAATGAGGGTGGTTTTGACGATGATTTTTTCGCTCACATGGAGGAAATTGATTTATGCTGGCGACTGAAAAGCCGTGGCTACCGCATTGTTTGCATCCCTCAAAGCAAGGTGTATCATGTAGGCGGTGGTACCTTACATGTTGAACATCCACGAAAAACCTATCTGAATTTCAGGAACAACCTACTGTTATTGTATAAAAATCTGTCTCCGAAGCAACTCTTTCCGGTTCTTTTCCTGCGATTCTTTATGGACTACCTGGCTGCATTTCAGCTTTTCATTACCGGTAAACCACAAAATGCGAAAGCGGTATTCCAGGCAAGGAAAGATTACCGCAAGATGTTACCCTCATTCAAAAGTAAACGGAAAGAAAACCGCCAAAAAACCACTCAAACTTACATCCCTGAAATTGCAAAGAAAAGCGTTATACTGAATTATTATTTGCTGGGCAGAAAAACTTTTAAAGCTAATAGTGGTTAGTGAATAGCGTAGTCCCCTTAAACTCTTAAACTAACCACTATTTCCTCTTCTTTGGTTTTTCCTCCGCCGACTTTTCATACATCCTCGACGTCAGGTTGTTATCGAAACAGTATGCTGTAATTACATCCAAAAATCTTTTACCGTATTTTTGAACTTTGGTTTTACCAAAACCATGAATCAGGAGTAGTTCTTTTTCGGATAAGGGTAGGTAATCAGCCATTTCCTTGATGGTTTTACTGCCGGCAACTAAATAGATAGGAGTGTCATCGGGTTCGCATATTTTATTCCGCAACTCAAGCAGTTTGAAATAAAGCAACGGGTGACGAACCTTGAAGTTTTTAGCTGTACCGGTTTTTGAATAAGCATTGATACTGAATTCCGGTACGGTAAATTTATTTTTCAATGAGAAATAGTTTTCAGCAGAGAAAGGATGCTGCAGATTCTTCATAATGTAATAATGTTGCGACAAAGAGCCAAACAAGGTTTTGATACCCTCATTGAAGATTTGTGCATTCTCCCGGTTGTCGGTGGTGGCGGGTGATTGTTTCAATGTTTCGCTCAGCTTTCTGATTTTATCCATGAAGAAAGTAGAGGCAGCTTCGATGCGTTCGGATAAAAAATTTTCATCTATATCGTATTGATTGAAAATACGCTCGATTTGCATGCTAAACCGTGAACCAACTTCTTCTATTTCAGTTAACTGCCCGGCTATATTTTTTAGATATTCCGGTGTCTCCTCGTTGAAAGATGCGCATATTTCTTCGATTGATTTCATGAAGCGTCCAAACTGATTTCTTAAACTGCTGAAATTGAACAGGTTTTTTAGAATAAAAGCCCTGAAATCATGTCGGGAGCGATCCAGTTCTTTCTCTAAAGTTTCCAAAGGTAATTTTTGCTTCTCATAAGCCAGTATCTGCTGGTCGTTTTCAATGCTGTAGGGATTTATTTTACTCAACAAAACCATGCCTTCCAGGTTGCTGCAACGACTCAGGGCTACATAAACCTGTCCGACTGCAAAAGCTTCTCCGGCATCAATGACTGCCTTTTCGAAGGTAAGTCCCTGACTTTTATGAATAGTAATCGCCCAGGCTAAGCGGAGCGGAAACTGGATGAATTTGCCGATAAACTCTTCATCAATTTTTTTGGTCATCGGGTTAGCAGTGTAGCGGATGTTTTCCCATTCCATGGGGGTGACATCGATGGTGGTGTTATCTCCCGGGCATTCGATGGTGATGACATCCTTTCCAAATGCCCTGATGATGCCAATTTTTCCATTGTAGAATCTCCTCGGTGTTTCGGTGTCGTTTTTAATCAACATGACCTTGGCTCCAATCTTCAGGTGTAATTCCGGATCGGTTGGGTAGTTTTTTTCACTGAATTCCCCTTCGACTTTGGCTGAGAAACGTTTAGTCTCTCCCGGAAGTTTATTGAGTTCTTCGGCGTTGATGCGGTCGGCTTTGTAGTTATGGGTGGTCAGGGTAATATACGAATCATCAGCAGGAGGAACAAACAGGGGGTTGTATTTACTTTGTAATACTTTTAATCCCGTTGTACTCAGACAATTATTTCTGACTTCGTTCAGGATGCGGATAAAATGTTCGTCCGATTGTCTATATATTTTATTTAATTCGATGTAAACCGGCGGTTTTTGCAGGATGGCGTGACTATGGAAAAAATAGGGCGACTCGTAGAATTGTGACAACAATCTCCATTCTTCTTCATTGACAACCGGAGAAAGCTGAAACATATCGCCGATAAAAATGACCTGCACCCCTCCAAAAGGTTCTTTGTGCCTAAACCTGACCTGCCGGAGGATGGTGTCAATGGCATCCAGGGTGTCTGCCCTCACCATACTGATCTCGTCGATGATAAGCAATTCCAGTTCCTGCAGGATTTTACGTTTGAAAGAACGCATTTTGCCTTTTTCAATCAGGTCTTTCTTGCCTTCAGCAGTAGGAATAAAAGGTGTAAAAGGAAGTTGAAAAAACGAATGCATGGTAACGCCACCGGCATTGATGGCTGCTACACCGGTTGGAGCTACGATGGCTGTTTGTTTGGCAGTTTGTTTCTTCAGGTTATGTAGAAAGGTCGTTTTTCCGGTTCCGGCTTTTCCGGTCAGAAAGATATGTTTGTTGGTTTGCAGGGCAAATCCCTGTGCCAGGTCGTAAATGGGAG
>JAQWCZ010000080.1 GCA_028705705.1 Paludibacter sp. | reverse complement strand
TTTAGCTATTTCTTCAGCCTGATCCAAATAACAATCATTATATCCGGTTCTGACATCTACTTCTTGTAGCATAACAACATCAGGCTTTACTTCTTTGATAACATTGGCAATTCCCTCTATGTCACATACTCCCGGCTGATCCGGGGGGTTGCAAAAGTGAGTATTATAGGTCAACACCTTGAGCTCTGAAAGCAGAGGCTCCTGATCATTCTTCTGATTTGTATTTTCGTCTTTTGTTTTGTCTTCAAAGTCTGTTGGAACATACGGAGTATGGTTACAAGCACACCCTATGAACACAATTAAAAAACTACAAACAATGGTACGTTTCATATATTTATTTTATTTTAAAGGCCAACCTGGATTTTGTGTTAAATTTGGATTCAGCACCCTGTCTTCTATTGGAAGCGGATATAAGTAATCTTTATCTTCATCGAAAACCTTCACAGATCCCTTGTGAGGCAGGTAATTACCTTTTCCATTCCCTGACAGACTGTTTACCGGCAGGTATGAGATGTTGTCAGATGTAGAAGGAGGAGGATTTTCACCCGAGTAAATAACCACATCAATTGAACCGTTTTTGTCAAGATCATATTCACCTTCTCCTCTGAAATATATCCCTTTGAAGTCTTCGACAAAAATTTGTCCTTCTTTCCATCTCATGATATCATCCCAGCGATTGTTTCCTTCCATGACCAGTTCAATTCTTCTTTCTCTGCGTATTTCTAATATTACACCTTTATTTTGTCCTGATACATTTCTGTATAGACTTTCCTGATAAGGATCAGGATTGGCATTTGCAGTTGCCATATTCAGGTTTGGCATTCCAACCCTGTCGCGCAATAATTTGATTGACTTATCAATATCACCTTGTGTTAAAGTACCTAATTCAGCTTTAGCTTCGGCATAATTTAACAGCACTTCTCCATATCTGAAAATATGAATGTCCTGTATTGATTGTGTTGGACCGTCGTACGTGGGGGTATTCAAATATTTAGTAATTTGATAACCTGTCATCGTAGCACCAAAATCCGGAGCCTGTATCCTTGAATCTCCTATCCTTTTGTAACCCGGAGTCCTTATTGTCTGAGCCAATCTTGGATCCCTGTTTTGCATTTCATCATAGAATGAAAGGGTATCAAATCCGGCTATATTTGTAAATGGAGTCCCGTCGGTCATGAGATAACTGTTTACCAGTCGTTTCTCAAGACCGGGGCGACCGGATGTTTTGGAGGTAAGATAAAACTGAACTCCATGTTTCACATTTAGCTCATAGCTATATCTTCTGGTCAGAATTACCTCTTCCTCCACATCATTGGCGCTTATGGAAGCAAATAAATCCTGATAAGGTTTTCCGGAAGGACCTGTGTTCTTTTTATAAATGCTAAATTTGTTGCTGTTCATTATTTCATTAGCAGCTTCAGCGGCTTCAGTCAGTAACAGGTTAGCATCCGGTAGTTCCAGTTTTGAGTGGTATTTTCTGAAAGTACCTTCAAACAAACAAACCCTTGATTTGAGTGCTAAAGCTGTCCATTTGTTAATTACCTCGATGTTTTTGTCTTCACTGAGATGTGCAATGGCAAAATCAAGGTCAGCCAAAATTGAATCTACAATCAAAACCCTTGAATCTCTTGGTTTCATTAGATTTTCAATGTCATTTGACTCAATTACGACAGAATACCAGGGGACATCGCCATAGCGTTTCACTTTTTCAAAGTAGAAAAAAGCCCTGAAAAATTTGGCAATCCCGAAATATTTATCTCTGATGGTCGCATTTGAAAAATTTATTGCATTTTCATTTGTCAGGAGAAAATTGAGTTTTCTAAGATCACTCCAGCTCCAGTAAGAATCTGTAGTCGGAACAATTCGATCTCCCCACACTTCAGAGATTTGCGTGTTGGATACAATATTGTCTGCTCGTTCTTTTTGATAGATATCAGATCCTTCAGGAAGCATAATATAAAATCCATTCGTATAAACCCTGAAATCATTTTCGTTTAGAAAATAGGTTTGAGGAGATAGTTCATCAGTTGGATATCTTTCAAGAAAACTGTCGTTGCAGCCTACCAACAGTAGGGAACAAACAATAATATATATGATAGCTGTTTTATTTGTGATTTTCATAACCTTCATTAATTAAAGTGTTAAATTTAAACCAAATGAAAAAGTTTTACTGAAAGGATAAGTACGTGCGTGTTCGTCAGACATTGCTTGTTCAGGATCGATATATTTTGTTTCCAAAGCTGTCCAGGTCAATACGTTTTCTGCATTGACGAATATCCTTAGTTTTGCAATATTAATTTTGTTGGTTAACGATTGGGGTAGCGTATACCCAAACATAACATTTTTAAGTCGTACATAAGCCAGGTTCTGCATATACTTATTATTCGCAACATACAATTCATTTCTGGCATTTAAAGCTTTATAGGTAAATAATCTCGGGAAATAAGCATCAGGATTGTCTTCCGACCAGATTAAGTCATCAAAATTCTTTGGGATGAATGAACTGTATGGCCTTGAATAAGGGCCCCAATATCGATCCGCTCTGGGACCCGGATACCAGTCCATTTTTCCAATACCCTGGAAAAACAAGGACAAATCGAAATTATTCCAGGTCGCGCCCAGGTTCAATCCATAAGAATATCTTGGAGTTGAGTTCCCAATTACAGCTTGATCTCCCGGATCATCTACCGTATTTTGACCTGCAGTAATTGTATTATCTCCATTAAGATCAACAAATCTCATGTCTCCTGCAGCAAGTGGGATGTTATATGACTCCATAATCCTGTTAATCCAAACTTGGTTTACAGGATAAGTTTTGGCTTCAGCATCTGTTTTAAAATATCCATCGGTCGTGTAACCCCAAATTTCACCAATCATTTTACCTTCGTAGTTACTGCTTATCAGTTTGGTGTCATTTACCATCTTAGTTATGTAGGCATAGTTATCACTTAAGACAAATTTTGCATTATAATTAAATTTTTTATTGAGTAACATAAAAGAATCCATCCAGCCCAAAGAAAGTTCAAAACCCTGTGTTAACAAGTCGGCTGAATTTTCATTAGGTTCAGTTGCTCCATATACATTTGGTAATTGTAGTCCTCTTGCTACCATCCCTTTGGTGGAACGGGCATATCTGTCAAAGTTCAACTCCAGTCTGTTATTGAAAAAGGAAATATCAAAGCCACCATTAACAGAAGTTACAGTTTCCCAGGTAAGATTTCCCGAAATTGGGGCAGGAGTTGCGATATACTCAACAAACTTTCCATTTTGGATGTAAGTTAATGTTCCCGGGTTCATAGTAGAAATATAAGGGTATGGACTGCTAATCGCCTGGTTACCTAAAGAACCGTAGGATGCCCTGATTTTTAGATTGGGAATAATGTTTTTTAAGCCACTAAAGAAGTTTTCTTCACTAACACGCCATGCACCAGAAAAAGAAGGAAAGAAACCAAACCTGCGATCTTTTGGAAATCTTGATGTTCCGTCATACCTTCCGTTTACTTCAAACAAATACTTGCCACTAAAGTCATAATTTAACCTGAAAAACACACCACGCAACGCATAAGAACTAGATCCTCCTGAAACTTCCTGGATACCTGTACCTAAATCTAAATCGTTTAATGTTTCAGAAAGCAGATTATCACGTTGCGCTGTAACTGTTTTATTATAATGTACTTCCTGATTAAAACCAGCTACTATTTTGAAATTATGTTTATCAATTTTTTTAGTGTAGTTGCCATATAAATTGATTACGTGCACTTGATTGAACATGATTCGTTCTTTCAACTGATCCACCGTATAGTTTGGAGTAGGTTCCACAACACCAGGATATAAAGAGTACACCGCTGGTTCTTGTCTGTAAAAATTTGGGGATAAATACATGCTGTAAGAATAATTTCCGACAATGTCCAGGTCTTTGATTGGTGAAATAACCACTTCAGTGATGGTCGTCAGTTCATATTTTCTGTCAGCTCCTTTTGAGTTTCCTTCAAAAAATAAGGGATAGGTGCCGTCTCCAATAGCGTATGCGTTTAGTCCGGATTTGTAGGTAGCAGTACCATCAGGGTTAATGGGAGCATAAGCAGGAGAAGCATGAACGGTCATATTCGTAAAGTTAGCATTGCCTCCACCTTCTCTTCCGGTATATTCATAAGAGGAATGAAAAAAGTTTGTGTTATTGGTTACTTTTAACCATTTGTACAGTTGTGCGGAAATTTTACTTCGAATCGCAGCAGACTGAAAGTTATCAGGGTGGATATTCATGATCCCTTCAGCATTTTTAATATTGCCATTTAACATGTAATTGACTTTATTGTTGCCCCCGGAAATATTAACATTGTGGTTGGTGCTGGTTTGCCATTCTTTGAACAAATAATCCCACCAGTCGTAATTACCGTAATAAACATATTGATCTTTGCCATTCCGGTTTTGTATTGTAATCCAGGGTCTGTCTGGATGTACAGTTTTATCATTGCGTCTGATATAGAGTTGATACATATCTTCGTCGGTATAACCGGAATAACCTCCCATGTAGGCAGCAGATGCATCGTTTATCCGCATCCAGTCATATCCTGTCGTGATAAAGTCGGTACTGATGGTAGGTGTTGAAAAAGCAATATTGGTATTGTAACTTATCCTGGTTTTAGTAGAGGAACCATCTTTTGTCGTGATTAAAATTACCCCGAACGCTGCACGGGCTCCGTAAATAGCTGCAGAAGAAGCATCCTTCAAGACTGTAACGGTTTCCACTTCTTCTGGAGAAAGACGGTCTAAAGTGCCTGGAATTCCATCAATTAACACCAAAGGAGTCCCTCCGTTGATTGAGGTATAACCTCTCACATTTAGTGATCCCATCTCGCCCGGCGTACCTCCGGCAAAATTTATTGACAAATTGGGAATAGCACCTTGAAGAGCAGACGAGATTTTAACCACAGGTCTGTCGACAAGAGTTTCAGCACTTATCTGGTTGATAGCGCCAGTTAAATTTACTTTTTTTTGCGTACCGTAACCAACAACCACAATTTCATCCAGGGTTTTGGAATCTTCAAGTAGCAGGATTTCAAAAGATGTTTTACCTCTTGTGTTTATGACCTGGTCTGTAAAACCAATGTATGAGATTCTGATACTGGCATTTTCTTCAACACTCAGACTGAATTCACCATTTATGTTGGTAATTGTTCCGTTTGTTGATTCACCGGTTTCAATAATATTCGCTCCGACGATAGTTTCTCCGTTGATATTGAAGACCTTCCCGGATATTTTTTTCCTCGAATTGTTGTTACCCGGCTTTGCTTCTTGTTTATTTTCCTTCTTTACTGAAATCAGGATGTGGTTCCCTTTGAATTCGTAACTTAAGTTTTGTTTGTTGAGGAGGGGACTCAGTACATTCGAAACCGGTTCGTTTTTCACGTTCACAGATACAACCTGGTTTATATCTACCTGGTCGTCAAACACAAACAGATAATCTGTTTGTTTCTCAATTTCGCTTATTATTTCACTAAGCTTCACATTGTTTTTAGAAATGTTTACTTTCGCGTTCTGTCCGGAAACGACCTGGGGTGAAAATGCTGAATTTAAAAGCATTATCATCAGAACAAGTAACAGTCTGGGAAGCATTAAGGTGTTTTTAAATAAACTTTTTTTGGTTAATTTATAACCGAATAAATCGTGTTTTTTCATACATTTGTATGCTTTTGGGTTAATAAAACGTTTTTTATTGACTTGGATTGATGCCGGTGAATGTTACAGCATTCACCGGTTTTATTATAAATAACTATGCATAGGCTGGTGTTTTTATTTAATTTATATAGATTGTTTCATTGTCTGTACTACGTTCATATTTAAAAGTTGCGGTCCGTCTGAGGATGTCCAGGTTATACTCGAGACCATCCGTCGTTCTGAACTTAGCTGTATATGAGTGTTTAAATAATTGCTTGTTTTTATGATTTAAGATGATGTTTACTCCATATTGCTGCTCGAATTCCCTTACGATTTCATCCAGGCTCCGGTTTTTAAATGACATCAACCCGTTTCTCCATAAGAATTCATCATGATCATCAATATTTTCAACAGTAAAATTATTCCCCAGGAATTTGCTTTTTTGATTGGGTTTCAGATCGATTGTATTAAGGGAGTCTTCTGCTGAAATTACTTTTACTTTCCCTTCGAGCAATGTGGTTTCAAAAATACCTTCGTTATCAAGTGCACGAACATTAAAAATGGTACCGGTAACATTGACGCTTCCTTTCGAAGTTGATACAATAAAAGGGGAGTTTTTATCTGCTTTAACTTCAAAAAAACCTTCTCCGTTTAATGTTACTTGTCTTGTTTTGCTAAAAACAGCCGGGTATGTAAACGTGCTCTGAGAATTTAACCATACAATGGTACCGTCCGGCAATATCAGCTTAACTCTTTGACCGGCAGGCACTGTAACGATATTCATGGCTGTGTTAACAGCATGATTATCGATGATTGAATAATTATTAAGGAAGATACTGATGCTGATAATAATGGCTATAGTAGCAGCAACATATCCGATTTTTCTAAAGTTAAAGTAAATATGTTTGCTTTTTACTGGCGGTATCCTGCCGGTATTCAGGTAGCTTGCATCAAAAAGTTTGCGTTCGCGGAAGAATTCCTTTTTGTTTTGTGCTGATTCCTCTAACCATTCGCGAATAGCAATTTCATCTTCCATGTTCGATTCGCCGGCAAAAAACTTATATAACTGATATTTATCCATAACGATACTTACTAACTAATGTAATATGTTGAATTATCTGTTCATGTAATATAACGCAGGGGACTCAGGAATCCCTAACGAAAAAGAAATTTTTATTGTTTTATCAGGGGATAACACTGATTTTCTATTTTGATAATATAATATCCGTCTTTCAATATTGACAAATCAATTGCTTTTTTTAATGCAGACTGATGATTTTCTTTCCATACTATTTTGCCACTTACATCAAAAACTTCAACACGGTTGAAAACATGTGTTGATTCAATTATCACCTGATCTTTAACCGGATTTGGATAGATGTTGAAAACAACATCGTTGACCCTTTTAATGTCCGAAGCGGCTGAAGGCATAATGGTCATCGTGTTGATATAATAGAATTTATTTGTGTTGTTGTTGTTGGGACCTGCACCGATTTTTACTGTTACTGTACCGTCATCAGCTGGTAAAAATTGGCTGAATGATGTCAGGGTATTTGTATTGTTTGAAGCGTTAACCAGCAAGGTTTGCTCCGTTTTACCTGTCAAGGTGAAATAAGTTTCGCGATTATCACTTGCGTTTATTCTGGATGAAAACAGGTGGAAATCGTGATTCTGCGTAGATTTCAACCCGCTGATTATAAATCCGGCTGTTACTTCTGATTTACTGGCGAAGACTCCGGCAGCGTTTCCCCAAAAGCTATCACTTGTTGCATCAGCAAGTAAATCTAAGGATGTGGAAGTGGCAGTTGGACCAGTGTAATTTATGCCGCCAAAACTATCATTAATCGTAATCGAAACCGAAGTTGCATTTCCTTCAGTATCGGTTAAACCAGCTAAAGAAGTACCTTGCAGTAATGCCGACACGTTATTCCAGGGCGAAGGGGTTAATACTGAGCCAAAATCAATGTTTACAGGGAAATTCAAATCTATTGCAGTGGGTGGTTCAATGTACGCCAGAGAAGTAGTGTCATTGGGTTTGGTCACAGCATAATGTGCTGCAAATTGTGCTATTTCCACTTCCTTATCCGACATGCCAACCGGTTTGTAGGTGTTTCCCACAACAGCCCTGTTGAGCAATTTCTCAAACCAGGTACATGCGGCTGTGTAACGTCCGATTCCATAGCTCAGGTGATAACCGTCACGACAGAAATTATCGCCGATATAACTGGTTCTGGCGTTTTGAATGGCAGTACCGGCCGGAATGACAATATCAATATCCACCTGAGAGGCAGCACTGTTAACTGTTTCAACAATAGCTCGGTACATTTGTTCCTGATTGTTGTTGTAATTTACAAACCCTGAATGAGTTGAATTAGAAGCATACGCCCAGGTTTGATGCAAGGCAAATCTCACTTCAGGATTTGTGGCAAGACTTTTCACATGTTGAACCAGATTGGTCAGATAAGGGAAATAAGTGCTCAACAGTCCGGAATACTGACTAACTTGCTGGAAGGTAATGATATCCCAGTTTTCGTCGGTAATACCAGCGCTTAAAGTCTGACTGGCAACGACAACAGTATCACCTTCCGTGATTTTACGGTAAGAA
>JAQWCZ010000079.1 GCA_028705705.1 Paludibacter sp. | reverse complement strand
AAAAATGGATAAGTTAGCAGCAATAGCTTATCCGGTTATTAAACAAGTATATGAAAAACAGGGAAAACAATACGAAAATATCCTTGTTCCGGTGACGGATGGTAAACGTGTTTTCAATATTTCTACTCACCTTGAAACAGCTTATAATACTGAAGCCAAAGAGATTGTCAGATCATTTGAAAAACAGATTTTATTGTATGTAATTGATGATGAATGGAAAGAACACCTTCGTCAACTGGACGAATTGCGTAATTCTGTACAAAATGCATCGTATGAACAAAAAGATCCCTTATTGATCTATAAGCTGGAATCATTCGGTCTTTTCAAAGAAATGATTGATTCGATGAACAGGAAGATCGTTGCCATATTAATGCGTGGTCAGATACCGATGCGGGAGCCTGAACAAGTTCGTGAAGCTCGTCCGGTACAACGTATGGATATGAGTCGCTATCGTACGCAAAAAGATGAGGTGAACACTCGTCCGGTACAAGACCCAACCAAACAGGACACACGTGAAAATCAACGTATTGAACCGGTTCATGTAGAGAAAAAACCGGGAAGAAACGATCCTTGTTTTTGTGGTAGTGGTAAAAAATATAAACACTGTCACGGCAGATAATTTTTAATATAAAAAAATCAATCTTAAATTATGTTGTTGAATTACATAACGTGGAATGTTGATCCCGAGATTTTCAATATTGGAAGTCTCCACATCAGGTGGTATGGACTACTTTGGGCTCTTGGAATCTGGTTTACATTAATTATTACACAAAAAATTTACAAACATGAGAAATTACCTGATAAATGGCTGGACAGTTTATTTATTTACACAGTGCTGGGCGGTGTTATCGGAGCAAGATTAGGTCATTGTTTATTTTACAATCCATCTTATTATCTGGCTAATCCCATTGAAATGCTATATATCTGGCAGGGCGGTTTGGCCAGTCATGGTGGAGCACTGGGAATTTTGGTTTCGACATACTTTTATAATAAAAAAGTTTCAAAAAAAGGATATATCTGGGTATTTGACCGGTTGGTCATTGGTGTTTCCGTTGCAGGAGCTTTAATTAGACTCGGTAACCTGATGAACTCTGAAATTTATGGGGGACCTACTACTCTGCCCTGGGGATTCATTTTTGTACGCGACGGACAAACAGAACCTATGCATCCCACTCAAATTTATGAAGCATTATATTGTTTAATAACTTTTGCAATTACCTATTGGTTGTATTGGAAAAAAGAAGCGTATAAGAAAACAGGTTTGATTTTCGGTGTATTTCTTATCGGAATATTTTTGACAAGATTTCTGCTTGAATTTATAAAAAACAATCAAGAATCATTTGAAAATGAGATGCTACTGAATATGGGACAAATATTGAGTATTCCCTTTATCATATGGGGAATCTGGTTGATTATCAACAGCAACAAACAGAAAACAGTAACAACAAAATGATTTCAGATGAATTGTTGAACGACCAGATTAAACCTTACAGTCCTGATGAAGATAAAACGGCACAACTAATCACACTGTTTGATAAAATATCTGCTCATTATGATAGTTTTAATAATGTCATATCCTGGGGTATGGCTCATATCTGGAGAAGGAAAGCTGTCTCGTTTTTAAAACCGTTTTCACCGAAAAAAATGCTGGATATTGCTACCGGTACTGCCGATATGATGGTGGTCATGGACAAAATACTCAAGCCTGAAAAAATCACCGGAATAGATATCTCAGCGGGGATGATGGAAATAGGCAAACAAAAAGTTGCCAAAAAACAACTACAAACTCAAACTGATTTTTTGGTACAGGATGCTGCAGCACTAACTTTCGAAGATCAAAGCTTTGATGCTGTAACAATTGCTTTTGGAATCAGAAACCTGGAAAAACTATCACAATCACTTCGTGAGATTAATCGGGTGATCAAATCTGGAGGTCATTTTCTCATCATTGAAGTGAATCAACCTGAAAAAGGGATTATGCAAATGTTGTATAAGCTGTATATACGAATATATATGCTATTTGTAACCGGATTGCTTGATGAATCCGATTACAAATACCTTACAAACTCAATGAGTGCTTTTCCAAGGGGTAAAAAACTGATTCAAATTTTACAATCTTATGATTTTAAGTTAATCAAATTGAAACGTTTTACATTTGATGTTTGCAGTGCTTATTTGCTCAGAAAAATCAATTAAACGTCAATTGACTGTATATCAACTAATAATTCATCTTTCATAACAGACTGTCCCTTAGTTACCCTGATTTTCTGAATAACCCCGTTGCATTCGGCGGTTATCTCATTTTGCATCTTCATGGCTTCGAGTGTAAGAATGGGTTCCCCGGCATTAACCAAATCACCTTCATTCAGAAAAATGTCGATAATTTTACCCGGCATTGGTGCCACAATATTGTTAGCTGCGTTTTTTTCTTCTCCGGTAGAAATCATCCCCCGGCGAACGTATGAAAAAATGGATTCCAAACTGAATTTATACTCCACACCATTGACGTTTACAGTTGCTTTATTTTGATCCCGTGAAACCAACTCACAATGAAATCTTTTTCCATTTCTATCGAAGGTATACTGGAAATCCTCCTGTTCCACAAAATCAATTTCCTGTTCATTGCCATTGATAACCGGATTTGATTCTCTGGGGATATAAATTTTATATCTTTTCCCGTTGTCACGCACCGCGATAAACAAACGCGAGGCATCTCTTTTATATTTATACGAAGTTCCCATAAAATCAATAGTTTAATCTTTTGTTCAACACCCACACATTCAGTGCATCGTTCTCATAAGCAGGTATATCACCCTGCAACTGTAAATATTCAGAAGCATACATGATTGTTGCAGCCAGTGCACCAATCATCTCATCATCAGCATCTTCAAGCATTTCAGGAGCATAAACCTGATCCACCCAACGGGTTGTATAGGATGCCTCAATAAAATGCGGATGTTGAAGTACAGTCCTGCAGAAAGGAACAGTCGTTTTCAACCCAATGATATTAAATTTATTCAGGGCATCCAAAGTTTTGTTTATTACATCATTCCTGTCTTCTCCGTGCACGATAATCTTGGCAATCATGGAATCAAAGTATGGCGTAACCATGGAACCACTCAGGAAACCTGTTTCTATACGGATACCCGGATCTTGAGGAAAATGAATTTTGTCGATAAAACCGGTTTGCGGACTGAATCTGTTTTGTGGGTCTTCTGCATTGACCCTGCATTCAATAGCCCAGCCATTGATTTCTACATCTTCCTGTTTGATATCTAAAACTTCATCTAATGCGACCCTGATTTGCCAATCCACCAAGTCAACTCCTGTAATCATTTCTGTTACAGGATGTTCTACCTGTATACGGGTATTCATTTCCATAAAATAATGAGAACCATCTTCATCCATGATAAATTCAATAGTTCCGGCAGAATAGTATCCAATCCTTTGAGCAAAACGAACGGCCATTGACCCCATTTCTGCCCTCATAGCAGGTGTTACACTTGCTGATGGCGCTTCTTCTATTATTTTCTGATGTTTCCGTTGCAATGAACACTCTCTTTCACCCAGGTGAATCACATTTCCATGTTTATCACCTAAAATCTGAAATTCCAGGTGTTTGGGATTTTGCAGGTATTTTTCAATAAAGATATCTCCATTTCCAAATGCAGCAAGTGCTTCATCATAAGCCGATTTGAAATTTCTTTCTATTGTTTCAGGCTTTTCAACAATACGCATCCCCCTGCCACCGCCTCCGGCTGAAGCCTTCAAAATAACAGGATATCCGATTTTATCGGCAAACTCACGCGCTGCTTGTGCATTGGTAACCGGGCCATCTGTACCTGGAACCAAAGGCAATCCCGCTTCAATAGCCATTTTCTTAGCTACCGTCTTTAGTCCCATATCACGAATTAGATCGGGTGACGGACCAATGAAGTTGATGTTATTGGTAATACAAAGTGCAGCAAAGTCAGGGTTTTCAGATAAAAAACCATAACCCGGATGTATCAGATCGACTTCGTGCTCCTTTGCTAAATCTACAATTTTTTGAGGATTCAGGAATATAGGTTTTTCATCATCGGCATCATTTGCATCAATAATTTCATCTGCAAACTTCAGATACAAGGCATCAGGTTCTTTATCGCTCTGAAATACGATTGCACACATGCCCTGTTTATGGGCAGAGCGGATGATACGAATAGCAATCTCACTCCTGTTGGCAATTAATAGTCTTTTCTTCATATTTAATACATTAACAATGATAACTTAACAGAAGTTGGTAGATTGTGATTAGTATTAACCACTAATCACTGACCACTAACCACTATAAAGGAATGCTACCGTGTTTGCGTTCCGGCTTGGAATACTGTTTATTGGATAAAATTTCGAAAGAAGTGATTAAAACCTCTCTTGTTTTTTCAGGATTAATTACTTCGTCAATCAACCCGATTTCTTCTGCTTTGTATGGATTAGCTATTTCAGCTTTGTATTTCTCGGTCAGCATTTTTTCCATTTCAGCCTTATTTTCAGCATTGGCCAATTCATGTTTATGTACAATTTTAATTGCACCAGCCGGACCCATAACGGCTATTTCTGCTGAAGGCCAGGCAAAATTGAAGTCACCACCTGTATTTTTACTACTCATCACGATATAAGCTCCTCCATAGGCTTTACGGGTAATAACCGTTATTTTGGGAACAGTAGCCTCACAAAAAGCATAGAGCAATTTAGCTCCGTTACGTATAATTCCATTGTGTTCCTGTTCGATACCAGGTAAGAATCCCGGAACATCTTCCAGAATAAGAAGAGGAATATTAAATGCATCACAGAACCTGACAAACCGGGCACCTTTGATACTGGCATTGATATCTAATGTTCCGGCCATCACTTTCGGTTGGTTAGCAACAATACCGATGGTTTTTCCATTCAAACGGGCAAAACCAACCAAAATATTTTGCGCATAACCCTCATGCACTTCAAAGAAACTATCCTTATCGACCAGAATTTTGATGATTTCCTTCATGTCGTAAGGACGATTCGGATCATCGGGGATAATTTTATTCAAATATTGTTGTCTGCTTTTGTAATAAGAAATCTGGTTAGAAACAGGCAGCGACTCAAAATTATTGGAAGGAATATAAGATAGGAGTTTACGTACCAACAAAATTGTATGTTCCTCATCATCTGATACAAAATGTGCAACACCGCTTTTGTTGGCATGCACATCTCCCCCACCCAATCCGTCTTTATCAATATCTTCGTTAAGCACTTCCTTTACCACATCCGGTCCGGTAACGAACATATAAGATGTGTTTTTAGTCATAAAGATAAAATCAGTAAGTGCAGGAGAATACACCGCACCACCAGCAGCAGGTCCCAGTATTACAGAGATTTGCGGCACAATACCCGATGATCGGACATTATTATTAAAGATAGTCGCGTAGGCAGAAAGACTTTTCACACCTTCCTGAATCCGGGCACCTCCCGAGTCCATCAATCCAACGATAGGCGCTCCGAGTTTCAAGGCCATTTCTTGCACTTTGGCTATTTTCATGCCGTGTGAGTAACCTAATGACCCACCTAAAACAGTAAAGTCCTGTGCATAAGCAAATACGCTTTTCCCTTGTACAAGACCTCTACCCACTACCACTCCATCACCAAAATTCGATTGCCGGCTACTCATAGGCGACTGAGATGGCGATACAAATGCATCAAATTCAAAGAAAGTTCCTTCATCAAACAACACATCTAACCGCTCTCTTGCCGTAAGTTTACCTTTTAAATGCTGTTTGTTCACAGCATTGTCTTCCATTTCTTTTAAAGCTTTGATTCGCCTTTCAAATATTTCATTTTTGTTCATATTTCAACTCATTAAAACTGCACAAAAATAATACATTTGTGCAAAACTAAGCAAATATCCACAGTAATAATACAACAAACAATAAAGACGGCAACATGTTCATTATCCTTATTTTTTTTATTTCTAAGATATTAATCCCTAAACCGATGAGTAAAATTCCCCCGATATTAGTAAGTCCGTGTATGATTTCAGTTGTAAAAAACTGTGATGCACCCATGGCTAACAGTGTTAATGAACCCTGAAACAGCAACAAAGGTAAGGCTGAAACAGCTACTCCTACGCCAAAAGCTGAAGCCAGGATAATGGCTGAAAAAAAGTCCATCAACGATTTGGTAAATAATAAGTCAGATGAAATCCCTGTTCCTTCCTGAATGGCACCCAGGATGGTCATAGAGCCGATGCAAAACAACAAAAAAGAAGTTATCAACCCCTCTGTAAACTTTTCACTGCCAATTTTCAATTTTAATTTCAGATAATTACTCATCTTATCCGCTCCTGATTCAAGATTCAGCCATTCACCGGTAAGCGAACCCAGTGCCAGACTTACCACTACTATTAAAATATGCTTTAAATCCCACACCATAGATATTCCAATAGCTAAGGTGAATAGACCAATAGCCTGAAAATAAATGGTTTTTATTCTTTCCGGCATGTTTTTCTTCAATAAGATACCTATTACTCCTCCGCCGATCACAGCTAATGTATTTACAATTGTCCCTGTCATGAAATTAAATTAATTTTTTAAAACTGTCCGCTAAGATATACATTTTTAATCAGACAGATTTGAAACGGATTTTTTTTTCTTACATTTGCAACACCAACCAGGTAAACAGCATGAATTCATTTTTATACCGTATAGCGACAGCATATTATCGTAATCGCCCTAAAGATTTGAATACATTTACCTTCGTATTCCCCAATCGACGGGCCGGATTATTTTTTCAGCAGTATTTATCTGAAATAGCTGATATTCCTCTATTCTCTCCAGCAATTACAACAATTGATTCATGTTTTCTTCAGGCTTCCGGGTTACAACTTGCTGATAAATTGAGCATGTTGTTCCAACTATATCGCATTTATCAGTCGATCAGCCATTCCGAAGAAAGTTTCGATGCTTTTGTGTTTTGGGGTGAAACCTTGTTATCCGACTTCAACGAAGTTGATAAATACAGGGTTGATGCAAAACAACTTTTTACGAATATTACTGAATTAAAAGAGATTGATCAGTTATTCAATGATTTTACAGAAAACCAGATTCAAGCTATTCGTCAGTTTTGGATAAATTTTGAACCGGTTACCAAAAATAAATCTCAGGAACATTTTATGGCAACCTGGGAGATACTGTATCCTGTTTATGCAAAGTTCAAACAAGAATTATTAGAAGAACAAACTGGATATGAAGGTATGATTGCCCGCTACGTAACCGAAAAGTTGACTCAAAACGAGTCTGTTCCCTGGTTTGAAAAGAAAAAATTTGTATTTATTGGCTTCAATGCATTAAATCCCTGCGAAAAAGCTTTGATGTTGGCCTTACAAAAACGTAAACAAGCCGATTTTTACTGGGATTATGAAGCCAATGAACTCAGGGATCAGGATAATCCTGCTTCCTTGTTTTATAAAGAAAACGTCCTGCGGTTTCAATCAAAATATGAAATAATACCTGAAACAGAAAAACTTGAAGAAAAACAGATTGAGTTAATCAATATTCCTTCTGCAATAGGACAAACAAAACAAATTAATCAGATTTTAAAGAATTTATATCCGGATGCTCAACAACATGCTTATTTGAAAACAGCCGTAATCATTCCAGATGAAAATCTTTTATTACCCATGTTACATGCAGTTCCTGATAACATTGCCAAGATAAATGTTACCATGGGTTATCCTTTGCATCTTACGCCTGTTGCCGGACTCATTGATCATATTTTTGAGCTTCATAAAAGAAAAAGAACTATTGACGGAGTTTCAAAATTTTATCACCTGAGCGTATCTAATATCATTAATCATCAGTTTATCGTGTTGATTTGTAGCGATATAATCAACATAATACAAAATGAAATGGTGAAAAAGAATTTGATTTATATTGATGTTAAAACCCTGAAACAAAATGAACTGTTAAGCTTGATTTTCAATCCGGACATTGATGCGGATAATTTACTGCATTATTTACTTGAAATAATAAAAAAAATATATAGTTCATGGAATAAAATAAAAGAAAAAACCACTGATTATCAGATGGAATCAGGTTTTCTTTATCAATATTACATTACAATCAACCGGATTTCAGGCATTATAAAATCACAGACTCTCGGTGTAAGCATGAAGTTGGAAACCTTGATCAGTCTGATAAAACAACTCACGCAGGGAATCAGTATCCCATTTGTGGGTGAACCGTTGGATGGATTACAAATTATCGGCGCGTTAGAAACAAGGGGACTTGACTTTGAGAAA
>JAQWCZ010000078.1 GCA_028705705.1 Paludibacter sp. | reverse complement strand
CTACGGCCTCACAACCAGCTCTGACACGGTGGGTTACCTTTTCGTCCTCCCGGCTGGGGAATTTCTGTCCCGACGGATGATTATGAGCCACAGCAAGGCAAGTAGATTTTTTATCCAACGCCAGTTTCAACAACATAGGAATATCAACAACAGTCTGGCTACTACCTCCCTGGGTTAGCTTCTGCACTTCAATTACCTTGTTTGCCCCATCCAGTAATGCAATCCAGAATTCCTCGTGATTCAAATCAATCATATTAGCCTCAAACAAATGAAACAAATCGATACTTGAGCCTATTTTCTTTTTTTCTAATGTCTCTTTCGTTTTTCGTCTTTTACCTAACTCCAGTGCTGCAACTATGGTAATCGCTTTAGCCTCTCCAATTCCTTTGAATTGTCTGCACAGTTCGGGTATCGTAAGCCTTGCCAATTCATTAATATTATGCTGACAGGCAGCCATTACCCTTTTGGCCAGCTCCACGGCTGATTCGTCTTTACTTCCGGATCCAATCAAAATGGCTAATAACTCGGCATCTGACAATGCAATTGTTCCTTTTTTAAGCATTTTTTCACGGGGACGGTCTTCTTCTGACCATTCCCGTATGGTAAGATGTTTTCCCTCTTCAAACATAAAAACAACAAATAATTTTTCAATCAGGTAATGTGGGCGTAAAATTAAATAAAAATGTTCTATGTGGGTACGTAAAATGTAAATATTTATTAGAAAAATCTGTATATTAGCACGCAAAAAATAAAAAATCATGCTCATCATTGGAATAGCAGGAGGTACAGGCTCCGGAAAAACGACAGTCGTAAAGAAACTACTCGAACGACTACCTGGAAATGAAATAGTTATACTCCCTCAGGATTCATATTACCGCGACAGCAGTCACAAACCCCTTGAAGAACGATTAGAAATTAATTTTGATCATCCGGATTCCATCGAATGGGAATTATTGGTAAAGCATCTGAAAGAACTGAAACAGGGGAGAAGCATCGAACAACCTATATATTCTTATTTGACCTGTACACGAGCTGAAGAAACCATCCCCATAAATCCCTGTAGCGTTGTGATCGTGGAAGGAATTCTTATCCTGACCAGTCCGGAAGTCAGAAAATTATTGGATTTAAAAGTATTTGTTGATGCCGATGCCGACGACCGGTTGATTCGTGTTATCAATCGTGACATTGTAGAAAGAGGCAGATCTGTTAATAAAGTGATGGAACGATACGAAAAAACAGTCAAGCCCATGCACCTGCAATTCATTGAACCAACCAAGCGGTTTGCCAATATCATTGTTCCGCAGGGAGGGAACAACCATATTGCGATTGATATTCTGACAAAGTTTATTTTGGATTTTCTGAAGAGCAAAAGTAAAAATAACGAAATATAATATTGACCAAACCTATCTGGATTTAAAATCCAGACAGGTTTAAATAAAAAAGAGACCGGCCATAAAACTACGCTGGTCTCTTTTGCTTTTATAAAAACTCTTTGAATTATTTCTTTTTTTCCAAAACAGTGGTTTCTTTTGCTTTCCTTTTTTGTTTTTTTGATATCAAATCGTAAGCTACAGGCACTGCAACAAATAAAGTTGAATAAACACCAAGGATAGAACCAATGAGCAATGCAAAAATAAATCCACGAATGGTTTCGCCTCCGAAAACAAATATAGCAATCATTACGACCATTACACTTGCCGAAGTACTGAAGGTTCGGCTTAAGGTTTCGTTTAGTGATTCATTCATGATACTCTCCCGATCACGTTTTGGGTACAAACGAATATTTTCCCTGATACGGTCAAAAATAACAACAGTATCGTTCACAGAATAACCTACATAGGTCAGGATTGCAGCAATAAATGATTGATCCATTTCCATCGAAAAAGGCATTATACTGTAGAACAAGGAATATACACCAAGTATAATAGCAACATCATGCGCTAAAGAAGCCAACGTACCTACAGAGAATGCAAAATCCTTGAATCTGATGAAAATATATAATGATACGATCACCAAAGAGAAAAAGATTGCCCAAACAGCAGCTGTTTTTATATCATCGGCAACAGTTGGTCCAACTTTCTGAGAACTTTGAATATATTCGGAAACAAATTCATCTTGCGAGGTACCCTCTTTAAGCATAGGTTTAAGATGTTGGTACATCTTTGAAATCACATCATTATCTGCTGATTCACTATTATCTCCAATTTTATATTTTGTAGAAATACGCACCTGGTTTTCATCACCAATGGTTATAACCTGTGCACTTGCTTGTTCATTTTCATCCTGAAAGGCTTCCTCCAGTAATTCACGTACATCCTCTGTATTCACATTTTGGTCGAAACGAACAACATAATTCCGTCCACCGCTGAAATCGATACCATAACTCAAATTTCTTGTAAATAAAGAGACGAGACAAATAGCAATAATAGTTGCTGAAACTATGTAACCAACCTTTCGTTTCCCGATGAAATTAACTTTCATATTTTGAAACCATGTTTCGGTCGCTTTAGTTGTATAAGTCAGCTCTTTGGCATTTTTACGGTCAACATAAGTTATAAGCATCATACGTGTCAGGAACACAGAAGTGAAGAACGAAGTAAAAATACCCATTACCAGGGTGGTTGCAAAACCAAGAATAGGTCCTGTACCAAACACCATCAACACAATACCTGTTAGTAATGTCGTTACGTTCGCATCCACAATCGCAGATATAGCATTCTTAAATCCATCCTTGATTGCTGATTTTTGTGTCTTCCCAGCTATTAATTCTTCTCTTACACGTTCATATATCAACACGTTACCATCCACAGCCATACCCAGTGTCAACACGATACCGGCTATACCCGGCAAGGTCAATACCGCACCAAACGAGGCCAATATTCCCATCAGGAAAAACACGTTGATAAATAATGCTATATCGGCAATCAGACCAGGGATAAAACCGTAGTAAAATATCATATAAAGAAGCACCAGGATAAATGCAATAATAAAAGAAATCAAACCATCCTGGATTGCCTGTTGACCGAGTAACGGACCAACAACATCTTCCTGAACAATACGGGCTGGTGCAGGCATTTTACCCGAATTCAATGTGTTTGCAAGGTCTTTTGCTTCTTCAACAGTAAAGTTACCGGTAATCTGTGATTGTCCTCCGGTAATTTCAGTGTTTACAGTCGGGAATGAGTAAATATATCCATCCAGTGCAATAGCAATAGATTTACCAATATTTTCTTTAGTCATACGCGCCCAAATTTTTGCGCCTTCACTGTTCATGCTCATAGAAACATTAGCATAAGCGGAGGTCTGACTAAAATCAGCACGGGCATCTGTCACCGCATCCCCACTGAGTGGAGCACGATTATCCCGATTCGTTTTGATTGCAATTAATTGATAAATATCTCCTCTTTCGTTAATCGGTTTAACTGTCCAACGAAGACCAAGATTTGCCGGCATCAATTCTTTCACACCACGTTGAGCAAAATAACTATTGATGCTTGCTGTGTCTTTATAATGTGCAAAACCTACAACCGGACCTCTACTGAACTGACCGGTTTCAATTCCGGGTATTTGTAATACAGATAGCAAAGGATGCTCTTTCTTGAATTGCTCTTGTAATTTCAGGGTGTCAACCGTAGATTCTTTATCTTTCTTTAATGCGGCAATCAGACTATCCTGTTCTGTTTGTGGAGTTTGTGGAGTTTGTGAAGTTTCCTGAGCAACTTCTGCCTTTTCCTCAACAGGAGGAGTCTCAACAGGAAGAGCTTTTACCGAGTCAACAGGAGCTTTTTGAGCTGCTAAAACACGGTCAGCTTCCATGATGTTATTCACAATTTCGGTCAGCTCAAATGTTTCCCAAAATTCCAGGTTAGCAGATCCCTGCAACAATTTACGAACACGTTCCGGTTCTTTTACACCCGGAAGTTCAATCAAAATACGTCCAACGTTGTTGTTATCGCGCTGGATATTCGGTTGTACGACGCCAAAGCGGTCGATACGCGAACGCAACACGTTGAATGAATTGCTGATAGCTCCGTCAATTTCACTTCTCAACACCGATACAACTTCGTTATTTGTTGAACGCAGTGAAATTTTATCTTTTAATTCCATGGTGCTGAAAACAGATGCCAGTTGACCCTGTGGATTGATTTCCTCAAAAGCTTTCACAAAAAGATCGAGATAATCAATCTGACTATTTGTTTTCTGACGTTCAGTAGCTGTCTGGAGGGCCTGTAAAAATTCAGGACTGTTGTTGTAACCCGACAATGCACGTAAAATGTCAGCAACAGAAACTTCTAGAGTTACATTCATCCCCCCCTTCAGGTCGAGGCCCAAGTTAATTTCCTTTTCACGACATTCTTTCAACGTGTAGCCAAAATAAACTTTTTCACCCGACAGAGAATCAAGATACTGATACTCCTTCATCTTATCACCCGCTGCATACTCCTTGGCTTTTCTATTATAGGTACCAGTTACAACTGAAAATGAAAGGTAGAACAAACTCACCAGGGCAAGCAAAATTGCAAATACTCTTACTATACCTTTGTTTTGCATGAAACTTCTTTTATTTAATAAAACAATAATAATTTTTTTAACGAGCCGCAAATATAATATTTTTTTTTGATACAAACGATTATGTTAGTGAATTAGTGAATAATCAATAGAAAGCAGCTGCCGTAGGTAGCGACACGTTTATCGACCTATGACTGTAGACCGGAGACCAGAGACTTAACAAAAAACAAAAATAATTTGCAGTTTCAAAAAAATGCGCTATCTTTGCAGTCCAAAACATCGCGGAGTGGAGCAGTGGTAGCTCGTTGGGCTCATAACCCAAAGGTCGTTCGTTCGAATCGGGCCTCCGCAACACAAAAAAAGCTGTCTTAACCGGACAGCTTTTTTACATTAAACCACAATTATTTACAAGTTAACCCTGAAACGTTGATTACCGTTTTTCAGAAAATCAACAATCTGCTGGGCAGCAGCAATACCTGCATTGATATTCGCTTCTGCAGTTTGGGCACCCATTTTCTTTGGTGTTGAGAAATATCTACCTGTTAATTTTTCCTGCATTTCTGCATGATTTCCAGGCAGGATATCGGTCATATATTTAAAATCAGTTCTTTCCTGCATGAATTCAAGTATTTCAGCTTCGTGAATGACTTCCTTACGCGCGGTATTAATCAATACTGCACCTTTAGGTAACAAACTCAACAATTCTTTATTAATCGATTGTTTAGTCTCAGGCGTTGCAGGAATATGCAAAGAAACAATATCTGATATTTGATACAATTCCTTCACTGAACTAACTGGAGTAACTTCATCAGCAGCAATCAGTTCGTCGCTGCAAAATGCATCATAAGCAAAAAGTTCCATACCAAAACCTTTGGCGATACGGGCTACATTACGACCCACATTGCCATAGGCGTGAATTCCCAGCTTCTTACCTTTCAATTCAGTTCCGGATGTTCCATTATAAAAATTGCGAACCGCGTAAACCAGCAATCCGAATACCAGTTCAGCTACCGCATTGGCATTCTGTCCCGGTGTATTCATCACACAAACACCTGCCGCTGTGGCGGCTTCCAGATCGACATTGTCGTACCCGGCACCCGCCCTGACCACAATTTTCAGATTTTTAGCCGCAGCAATCACCTCTGCATCAATAATATCGCTACGGATGATGATGGCATTTGCATCGCCAACCGCATCAAGCAGTTGTTGTTTTTCTGTATACTTCTCAAGTAATGCCAGGTCGAAACCAGCAGCTTCAATTTCTTTCCTAATACCATCCACCGCGACTTTAGCGAATGGTTTATCGGTAGCAATTAATATTTTCATGATAATTTAATTTTTTCAAATTCCTGCATGCAATCTACCAGTGCCTGAACGCTTTCCAACGGAAGCGCATTGTAAGTTGATGCCCTGAATCCACCAACTGAACGGTGACCTTTGATACCAACCATGCCGCGTTCAGTTGCAAATTTCTGGAATTCAGCTTCCAGCTCAGCATATTCAGGATTCATTACGAAACAGATATTCATGCGTGAACGGTCTTCTTTGGCTGCCGTTCCAACAAATAACTTATTGCGGTCAATTTCATTATACAATAATTCAGCTTTTTTGATGTTGCGTTTTTCCATTTCAGCAACACCACCATTAGCCTTGATCCACCGAAGAGTCTCCAATGCACTGTAAATAGGTAATACAGGAGGCGTGTTAAACATGGAGCCATTTTCAATGTGAATTTTGTAATTCAACATCGAAGGAATATGACGGGACACTTTTCCAAGCACCTCATCTTTTACAATTACAAATGTTAAACCGGCAGGTGCCAAGTTTTTCTGCGCTCCACCATATATAATGGCATATTTTGACACATCAACCGGACGGGAAAAGATGTCTGAAGACATATCAGCTACCAAAGGTACGGGAGAGTCAATGTCTTTCAGCAACTCCGTACCGAAAATTGTATTATTCGTTGTGATGTGAAAATAATCAGCATCAGCAGGAATCACATAACCTTTGGGGATGTAATTGAAATTTGCCGCTTTCGAAGAGGCTACTTCTATCACTTCACCAAAACCTTTTGCTTCTTTCAAAGCTTTACTTGCCCAGGTACCTGTATTCAGATAGGCAGCTTTGTTTTCCATCAGATTGAAGGGTATCATACAGAATTGCAGACTTGCCCCTCCTCCGAGGAATAATACAGAATATCCCTCGGGAATCGACAGTATTTCTTTGAAAAGAGCGACTGCTTCATCCACAACCGGTTGAAAATCCTTGGCACGATGAGAGATTTCCAAAACAGACAAACCAGAACCATTAAAATCCAAGACTGCCTGAGCTGTTTTTTCAATCACTTCGCGCGGTAAAACTGAGGGTCCCGCGTTAAAATTATGCTTCTTCATACGATAAATTAAATATGTGTGTGTTTAATAGAGTTGGCCATTTTTATATGCAGGTTGATTGGACAGATAAAGGCAGTGAAATCGCATGTCTTCAAGAGAGAAATCAACCTGACAAATAACACTTTTTTTCTTTAATATTTTTTAATGCGCAAAGGTACTATTTTTTTTGTTTTCGAAACAAAAAATTTTAATTTTATTCAAATTATCTCGTTAAAAAAGAAATTTATAAGTCAGAAGACTACATTGGTATAAAACACAATTTTTTTTTTGATCTATATTCTTTTTAAATGATTTTTATTTACTTTTACATCGAATTCTGTATATAAAATCATAAATTTCACCTTAAATCAATCTACCATGCTAATCGGGCTACCCAAAGAAATAAAAAACAATGAAAACCGCGTGGCACTAACCCCATCAGGGGTACACACTTTGGTTTCAAATGGTCACCGTGTTTATATAGAAATAAACGCCGGAGTAAACAGCGGCTTCACGGATGAAGCCTACCTGAATGCCGGCGCTATCATTCGCAAGAATGCAGTTGAAATTTTTGCTGAAGCTGAAATGATTGTCAAGGTCAAAGAACCTATTCAGCAGGAATACGAATTGATCAGACCGAAACAACTTATTTTCACTTATTTTCATTTTGCATCAAACGAAGAACTAACCAGAGCTATGATGAAAAGCGGCGCAATTTGTCTGGCCTACGAAACCGTTGAAATCGACCACACCCTGCCTTTGCTGATACCCATGTCGGAAGTCGCCGGGCGGATGTCGATTCAGCAGGGGGCCAAATATTTGGAAAAACCGCAGGGTGGAAAAGGCATTTTGCTGGGTGGCGTACCGGGTGTAAATCCTGCTCACGTACTAATATTAGGCGGTGGTGTGGTTGGAACGCATGCTGCCTATATGGCGGCAGGAATGGGTGCTCATGTAACCATCGCAGACGTATCTCTGCCGAGATTGCGACAACTGAGTGAAATCATGCCGGCTAATGTCGATACCATGATGTCGTCACACTATAATATTGAAGAGATTCTTCCACGTACCGACCTGGTTATCGGAGCTGTACTGATTCCTGGAGCTAAAGCTCCCACACTAATTTCACGTGAAATGCTGAAATTACTCCCGCAAGGAGCCGTTTTGGTAGATGTTGCTATTGATCAGGGTGGTTGTTTTGAAACTTCCAAACCGACAACCCACGCTAATCCAGTGTATGAAGTGGATGGTATTCTACATTATTGTGTTGCCAACATTCCCGGAGCGGTGCCCTGTACCTCTACCCTGGCGCTGACCAATGCTACACTACCTTATGTACTTACCTTAGCTGATAAGGGATGGGAAAAGGCCTGCGAAGAACATGAAGATTTGCGCAAAGGCCTAAACATTGTGGAGGGAAAGGTAGTCTGCAAAGCAGTTGCAGAGACGTTTGGAATTTAGTGAATAGTGAATGACGAATAGCGATTACTTCCATACTATTCACTTTT
>JAQWCZ010000077.1 GCA_028705705.1 Paludibacter sp. | reverse complement strand
TTGTTTTTGATTAACTTTGTCTCTGTATTCATTTCTGACAGTTTTAAGGGTGAAACTTATTTTGTTTGTGCAATTACAAATTTAAGCTTTTTGCCCTTAACTGTCAGATTAAATCGAAACTAATTCAGTTTTAATCTATCATGTTGTGAAAAACATTTTGCACGTCTTCGTCGTCTTCAATTTTATCTAATAATTTTTGAACCTGTGCTTTTTGTTCTTCATCCAGTTCTTTCAAATCGTTTGGTATTCTTTCAAATTCTGCTGAATGAATTTCAAATTCATTTTCTTCTAGATATTTTTGAATAGATGAATAGGATTGAAATTCTCCATAAAGTATGATTGCTCCTTCATCTTCTGCTAATTCATCCACTCCATAATCAATCAACTCCAGCTCCAGGTCATCCAGCGAAACGCCTTCTTTGGGTGAAATTTTAAAAACACATTTATGATCGAAAAGGAATTGTAAAGAACCGGTTGTACCCAATGAACCTCCATACCGGTTGAAGTAGCTGCGGATGTTGGCAACGGTACGGGTGGGATTGTCGGTCGCAGTTTCCACTACGATAGCAATGCCATTTGGGCCATAACCTTCATAAACCATTTCCTTGTAATCCGCTTCGTCTTTTGAGGTTGCCTTTTTAATCGCCCTTTCCACATTTTCTTTGGGCATGTTTTCTTTCTTTGATTGCTGAATCAACACGCGTAAGCGTGGATTGGTTTCCGGATCGGAACCGCCTTCTTTTACGGCAATGGTAATTTGTTTGCCGAGTTTGGTGAATACGCGGGCCATATTGCCCCAACGTTTCAGCTTGGTCGCTTTTCTATATTCAAACGCTCTTCCCATGGATTTATATGATTAAAAAAAGGGGTTGATAATTCAACACCCTTTTTAGTTATGTAATCTGAAACGACTAAGCGTTTTTCGCTTTCTGTACAATTGCACTAAATGCTTCCGGGTGATTCATGGCTAAGTCGGCCAAAACTTTGCGGTTCATTTCAATGCCTGATTTGTGCAAAGCACCCATCAATTTTGAATAAGAATAACCATCCAGACGGGCAGCAGCGTTGATACGCTGAATCCACAAGGCACGGAAGTTACGTTTTTTGTTTTTGCGGTCACGGTAAGCATATTGCAATCCTTTTTCCCATGTGTTCTTGGCTACCGTCCATACATTGCGACGACCTCCAAAATAACCCCTGGTGAGACTTAAAATTCTTTTTCTTCTTTTACGTGAAGCAACGTGATTTACTGATCTTGGCATAATTAAAATGATTTGTGAATGTCAGCGTTCCGTTGCCGGAATCTTTGAGCTGTGCATCCTGATTTTTAAATTGGATAATGTCTAAAAGTTTTTTGAAAAATTAAACACAAAGCATGTGTTTCACGTTCTTTTCGTCGCAGCCAGCTACCAAGCCGGTTTGAGTCAGATTGCGTTTTTGCTTTGTGGTTTTTTTAGTCAAGATGTGACTTTTAAAAGCATGTTTCCTCTTAATTTTCCCTGATCCGGTAAGGGCGAACCTCTTTTTGGCACCGGAATTAGTTTTCATTTTTGGCATTTGTTGTTATTTTTGATTGTTTAAAGAAATTATACTTTTCCTTTTTTGGGAGCGATCGTGATGATCATGCGTTTCCCTTCCAGTTGAGGAATTTGTTCCGGTTTTCCGAGATCATCCAACTCCTGAGCAAAACGCGCCAGCAACACTTCTCCCTGATCTTTGAATAAAATGGAACGTCCTTTGAAAAATACATAAGCTTTTACCTTGTTTCCTTCTTTCAGAAATTCTCTCGCATGCTTAAGTTTAAAATTAAAATCGTGATCATCGGTTTGAGGTCCGAAACGAATTTCTTTTATTACAATTTTCGATGAGTTGGCTTTCTTTTCCTTCTCGCGTTTTTTTTGCTGGTAAAGGAACTTCGAATAATCGATAATCTTACATACCGGAGGTGCTGCATTTGGTGAAATTTCAACCAAATCCAACTCCAGGTTGTCTGCAATTTTCATGGCTTCATCAAACGAGTAAATACCCGTTTCTACATTATCACCGACCAGTCTGACCTGACTTACCCCCTTGATGTATTCGTTGATACGATTGGGCATTTCTTTGACTGGCGCCTTCCTTTGTCTGATAATCAATTGTTTAGCTATTGTTTGTTTCCTCCTTAATTTAAATGATGAATACTATTTTTATTTTAGACTTTTGAGCGCGCAAATATACGAAAATTATTTTGAAATATTACTGATTCACAGTAAAAAAATCAGCAGCTTATGCTCTTTCAAGATGTAAATTAGTTTTAATCTGTCAATCCTTTTTAGTAAGTTTGCAGGAAAATAATAGCTTATGAATATCATCAACAACAGATTGAATAAATTGCGTGCAATCATGCAAAAGCAAGGTGTAGCCGCCTACATTGTGCCGGGAACCGACCCGCATGCCGGAGAGTATTTTGCTGATTATTGGAAAGAAAGGGACTGGATTAGCGGATTTGATGGTTCTGCAGGAACAGCGGTAATCACACTGGATAAAGCTGGCGTTTGGGTGGATTCACGTTATTATATTCAGGCTGATGTACAATTGAAAAATACAGGCTATGTTGCCATGAAAATGGGATTGCCCGAAACTCCGGATATGCTGACGTGGATTGCTTCCGAATTGAAATCCGGTGATCAGGTTGGTGTGAATCCGCTGCTGTTTTCGGTGAATGCTTTTATGACCATGCGTAATCAATTTTTGCTCAGTGGTATAGAGTTGGTTCAGGCAGATCTTATTAAACCCATCTGGGAGGAGAGACCGGCATTACCCGAACAAAAGATTTTTGTTTATGATGTGGTTTATGCAGGACAATCTTGTATGGAGAAAATGGCCATACTCAGACAGAAAATTAAGGAAGCCCATGCAGATGTGTTTGTGTTGAATACGCTGGATGATATTGCCTGGTTGTTTAATATCAGAGGAAATGATGTTAGCTACAATCCCGTTGCTACTGCTTATGCCCTGATTGATGAATCTGAAGCCGTTATTTATATATCGGATGAAAAACTGACGGAAGAAGTTCGTTTGTATTTGGCTTCTCAACAATTGTTGATAAAAGATTATCAGCAAATTTACAATGATCTGGGTGCTATTCCGAAGAATAAAAAGGTATTGCTGGATGGTAGTAAAATAAATCAGTCTTTGTTTGAAGCCATTGCTCCGGAATGTGGGGTAATTAATCGCATGTCGCCGGTTACTATGCTGAAAAGCATCAAGAACGAAACCGAAATTTTAGGCATGCGACAAGCGATGATAAAAGATGGGGTAGCGTTGACACGATTTTTTATATGGTTGGAGGCATCTGTATGTTCAGGTGAACTGACCGAGGTTTCTATTGCCGAAAAATTATATGAATTTCGTGCGGAACAGGAAAATTTCTTTGGCGAAAGTTTTGGAACCATCGCCGGATATGCCGCTCATGGCGCCATTGTGCATTATAAAGCCGATGAAAAGAGCAAGGCAAGGGTACTTCAAGAAGGAATTCTATTAATTGATTCGGGAGGTCAGTTTCTGGAAGGAACTACTGATATAACCCGTACGATCACACTTGGTAATCCAACTCCTCAACAGAAAACAGATTTCACCCTGGTGTTAAAAGGACATATTGGTATTGCTACGGCTGTTTTTCCGGTTGGAACCAGGGGTTCGCAATTAGATATACTTGCCCGTAAGGCGATGTGGGACAGGAGACTGAACTATGGACATGGTACCGGTCACGGTGTGGGACATTTTCTGAATGTGCACGAAGGTCCCCAAAACATTCGCATGGATGAAAATCCGGTTACCCTGCAACCGGGCATGTTTATTTCGAATGAACCGGGATTGTATCGTAAAGATGCATACGGAATCCGTACCGAGAACTTGATTATGGTGACACCCGATCAGCAATCGGAATTTGGTCAGTTTCTCAAATTTGAGACCCTGACGTTTTTCCCGATAGATATAACTTTAATTGATACAAAACTGTTGACAAACGCTGAAATAGGTTGGTTAAATGCCTATCATCAGGAAGTGTATGATAAAATAGCACCGCATTTGAATGAGATGGAAAGGGAGTGGTTAAGAAATAAAACGAAAGCTGTAGAAAAATAACATTCAGAAGTTGATCTGATGTTTACCTGACAATTTTAACATTGTAAATAGATAAGTTATATACAATAAAAGCCTCATCGGAGAGGCTTTTATTGTTTTGTAAATCATCGATTACTTTATGAACATATTTTTCACACAACCAGCGTCGGCGGTGCATAGGTTCTTCCTGCTAATTCCTGATCCAGCATGTAGAGTCCACGGGGATCTCCGGCAAATAAATCGTAACGTTTGCAAAGTTCATCCACATTTTGTTCTTCTTCAGCCTGTTCTTTTACAAACCAGTCGAGGAATTGCATGGTTTTAAAATCCTTTTGCTCGAAAGCCACCGCGTAAATGGCGTTAATGGATTTAGTTACCAGCAATTCATGATCGTAAGATGCAGTAAGGGGATGTTTGGGATTTTTGAATACCACCGCAGGTTTTTCAATTGTTTCCAGTACGACCTTTTCGCCATTGAGTTGTAAGTATTGCACGAACAACATGGCATGGTCATATTCTTCCTTGGTTTGAATATTAAACCAATTGGCAAAACCATTCAAACTTAAATCGGTGTAATAGTTTGCCATATCCATATAAAAAAACGAAGAGTAAAACTCTTTATTGATCTGACTGTTAATCAAATCCACAATCTTTTTGTCCAGCATAAATCTAATATTTTAATGGTTTTAAATTTATATTTTGTTAACTCTCAATTCTTTCTATATCAGCTCCCAAAGCCCTCAACCGAATGTCGATATCCTGATATCCCCGGTCAATCTGGTCGATGTTGTCGATGATACTGGTACCTTCTGCAGATAAAGCGGCGATCAGGAGCGCGATTCCGGCACGAATATCAGGAGAAGTCATTCTCGAAGCTCTTAAATGTAAGTTTTCTCCTTGTCCGATAACCGTAGCCCGGTGTGGGTCGCATAGTATGATTTGGGCACCCATATCAATCAGTTTATCTACGAAGAAAAGCCTGCTTTCAAACATTTTCTGATGAATCAAGACGCTACCTCTGGCTTTGGCTGCTACCACCAGGAAAACACTTAATAAGTCGGGCGTTAATCCTGGCCAGGGAGCATCCGCCAGTGTCATGATAGAGCCATCAATAAATGATTCGATGGTATAGCAACAATGAGCAGGCACATAGACATCATCTCCCCTCCGTTCAATTTCAATTCCAAGCTTCCTGAAGCTATCTGGGATCATTCCCAATTCATCATACACTACATTTTTAATGGTAATAGCTGAACCCGTCATAGCAGCAAGGCCGATAAAACTACCTACTTCAATCATGTCAGGCAGGATATTGTGCTCGCAACCATTTAGTTGTGTAACACCTTCGATGGTCAAAAAGTTGGATCCGACCCCTGAAATTTTTGCACCCATACGGTTCAACATCCGGCACAACTGCTGTACATAAGGCTCACATGCTGCATTGTAGATGGTGGTTGTACCTCCCGCCAGTACGGCTGCCATGATGATATTGGCTGTACCGGTAACCGATGCTTCGTCGAGCAACATATAGCAACCGGTTAATTTATCAGCCTTAATCTCATAAAGTTTCTTATCAGGATCATAATTGAAATCAGCCCCCAATTTCTGAATGCCAAGGAAATGAGTATCTAAACGGCGTCTTCCGATTTTATCACCTCCCGGTTTTGGAATCACAGCTTGTTTGTATCTACCGATTAATGGTCCTACTATCATGACAGAACCACGGAGAGAAGCACTTTTTGAATAAAATTCAGGGGTGTGTAAATAATCAAGTTTTACCTTTTGCGCTTTGAAAGCATAACTGTGCCGGTTGATTTTTCTGACTTCAACCCCCATCTTTTCAAGTAAACAGATTAGGTTGTTGACATCTAAAATATCAGGGATGTTATTGATGATGACTTCTTTGTCCGTCAGTAAAACAGCACAAATGACCTGTAATGCCTCATTTTTAGCGCCCTGAGGAGTGATTTCTCCGGAGAGTTTTTGTTTTCCTTTGATTTTAAATGATGCCATTTATTTCTTTCTTTGTTTGTTTTTCTTGTTGTAAAGTACGTCTTTTGATTCTACAAGTTTAAAGGTGTCATCGGTGAAATCCAGTTTCCCGTGTGATAATTCACGTAAGTCTTCGAAAATTTTCCGGTTATCAACTACTTCCTTGTTCCATGCCAGAAAACATTTTTTCATTTGGTTGGCAATTAAACGAATCAATTCAGTCCGTTCTTCGCCTTCTTCATAATCAGCTACCCTTTCAATCATTTTTTCCAGGGTTATACCATAATGCTGATAATGCATTTTATGACTTTTATAAGGTACCTTTTCAGGACGGGTATATAAATTTTCTGCTTTTAATATTTCATACGGATAATCTATATCCAGTTGAAAATCAGACATAATCGCCACATGATCCCATAATTTGTGTTTGAAATCATTCACATCCCTCAAGTAAGGGAATAAATTACCCATGGTGTTGATGATGGCTTTCACGCAGCGTGTACGCTCCTCGCGATCTTCAATCGACATGGCGTGTTTTACCATTTGTTGTATATTTCGCCCATATTCAGGCATAATCAGTTTTCCCTGTAGTGTCGGATAGTCCATTAGAATCGTTTATTTGTTTACCGCAAAGTTAATTATTTTATTGATGAATGCAAGCAGGTGTTTTAATAAAATACAATCACAAGAAACCACGCAAAAAATCAAAATTTAATATTCATAAACAAATTATACAAAGCGCTTGTTTAAATTGAAAAATATTGTATCTTGCAGTCCTTTTTTTATTCCGTATTACGATGTAATAGTGTTGATCTTTAGATGTTGATTATCAATTGAATAATGTGTGATTTGATTTTTCTGTTTATGTTTCAAAAATGTATCGGACCAACATCGGTCCGATTTGATAGGAATTTAAATGGTATTGAGATATATAACACATAACAGCAAAGTTAGATTGATGCTGTTTTTTATTTTAATAGTTTTTGTAAATGCTTGTGATGAGGATGTTTATGTACTTAATAGTGCATATTGGGAGAAATCCTCAGTTGTTGCTGCAACCAAAGGATCAGTTGCAATTGTAATCAGTGGAAAACAGGGTTCAGTTTGGAGTGCTGAAATAACAGCAGGTGCTGATTGGTGTTCTTTTAGTAGTACAAATATAACTTTGTCAAGCGTGACAGGTTTCATTACAGATGGAAATAATTTGCTACAGGTGTATTGTCGTAACAATTCACAGGCGGTTGAACGTCAGGCGAAAATATCATTGACCTTTGATGGGAAAGATACCAGAATATTTACGCTGACTCAAACACCTGCATTTTCAACGTTTACAGAAACACCTACTTTCAAGGATAATGAAAACTTTCAGTATGTAACACATTATACATCGCTGAATAATAGGTCGGTACGTAATTATTCGCTGTGTTTTGATAAATCAAAAAAAGCGGCGCTGTGGGTTGCTTATCCATTACATGGCTCTTATCTGGGGTCAACCGACAGAACGAATGAATGGGGATTTGATCCTTACATAAATAATTATTTCCAGGCAGATTGTGTTTCAAGATCTTATGTTGGTAGTTATGACAGAGGTCATCAGTTGCCATCAGCGGATCGGCTGGCTAACCGGGAAATGAATGTGCAGACATTTTATATGTCAAATATGACACCACAATACAGCCGGTTGAATCAGGATATGTGGGCGAAGTTAGAAATGAGAGTACGCGACAACAATTGTGCTGATACTTTGTTTATAGTTACAGGAGCTTATTTTGATGAAAGTTCAACCGCTTCGACCTATGATGGTGGAGGTAACAGTGTTCCCTTGCCAACACATTATTTCAAGGTGTTGCTTCGTACGAAGTCGGGTTCAACAGCTAAGGCAGTTGTTAATTGCAGTGATGGGGAATTAAAAAGTATTGGCTTCTGGGTTGAACATAGATCCTATGGAAATATCGAACCGCCCAGGTCTGTTTGCAAGTCGGTGGCAGAAATTGAAGCGTTGACAGGCTTTGAGTTTTTCCCGCTTGTTTCAGATAAAGTAAAACAACAAAATGATCCGGCGCAATGGGGGCTTTAATTAGTTGACTGTAGACTGAAAAAAAAATAAATTTAGAACATATATAACATGAATTATCGTTTACTCTCGGTTGTTGTGATAAGCGCTGTTATGAACACAGGGTTTGCACAGGAGAATGTGGATAATATCCGCAAAGATTTTCAAAAAGAAAACAGTTTCGAGTTAAGTGCCATTGATGAATCCACCCAAGATGAAAGTGCAGATTTCGCCGGACAGAATTTCAGTACATTGGCTACTTTTTCTAATGATCCTTTTCTTTCTGAAGT
>JAQWCZ010000076.1 GCA_028705705.1 Paludibacter sp. | reverse complement strand
CAATGCCATTCATGTGAGATTTGGGGTTGGGGACAACAGCAAACCTGCGATTCGGATCCGGAATCGTAGCGGTTGTCATTTTAATCGCTTTCACTTTAGCAGTTGTTTTCTCCTCCATCACCACGGTGCTCGTGGCAAGATAGCGTTCTGAATATAAATAAAAAACACCTGGTTTTTCAACTGTCGTTTCAACCTCTATTTCAAAACACAAGCCAGTTTTGGGCAATGCATATACAATAGCAGACACGCCATCAACAGAAACTGACGACGACTGAGCTTTCATCCCTGCAATCCCAATCAATAAAATGCTTATGACTAATAATTTTTTCATGACTATTATGTTTTTATGTGATGCGCCTAATATATAAATGCCACTATTCACTAACCATTAACCACTATTTTCTTTTTCCAAATCCTTTCTTTTTTGGTTTGGTTGTTCCTTGTTGTTCAACCAGTTCCTTGCATTTATCAACCGTCAGATTTTTGGGGTCAATACTCTTGGGTATCTTGTAATTATTTTTTTCAAACGTAAAATAGGGCCCAAAACGTCCGTTCAATACCAGATATTCACCTTTTTCTCCTAATGCAGCAATCACTTTGTTTTTTTCTGCTTCACGTTTTTCTGCTATAATACTGATCGCCCGTTCAGCAGTAACACTTAACGGATCATCGGTTTTGGGTAACGAATAAAAACTTCCGTCATGACGAATATAAGGGCCAAAGCGTCCAATTGCCACCGTCATTTCCTTTCCTTCAAACTCACCAATTTGTCTGGGTAACTTAAACAGTTCTAAGGCATCTTCCAAGGTAATGGTTTCGATCAACTGATCTTTACGGAGCGAGGCAAACACCGGTTTTTCTTCTTCATCGGAAGTGCCGATTTGAGCAACGGGGCCAAAACGTCCAATCTTTACTGAAACCTGCCTACCTGATTTAGGATCAATTCCAAGTACCCGCTCGCCCACCTGACGTTCTGAATTTTTCAGGGTATCTTCAACAACCGGATGAAATTGCTTATAAAATTTATCTATTGAACTTACCCAGTTGATGTTGCCGTTTGCAATGCTGTCGAATTCTTTTTCTACCTGAGCAGTGAAATTATAATTTAAAATCGTTGGAAAATACTCCGTAAGGAAGTCATTGACTACCATCCCGATATCAGTAGGAAAAAGTTTGGATTTTTCAGCTCCAGTGTTTTCAGTTTTTATTTTATCTGTAATTTTCCCGTCTTTGAGCGTCAACATATTGAAAGAGCGTTTTTCGGCAGAACGATCACCCTTTTCTACATACGATCTATTCTGAATGGTTGTAATAGTGGGTGCATACGTAGAAGGCCGACCAATACCCAGCTCCTCCAGTTTTCTAACCAAACTGGCTTCACTGTATCGCGGTGGTTTCTGCGTAAAGCGTTGTTGAGCAACAAATTCATCTGCTTTCAGGAACTGATTTGCTTTCAAAGCCGGTAACCTATCGGCAGTTTCTTCGTCTTCGTCATCAGTAGATTCCAGATACACTTTCAGAAAACCATCAAAAACAATGACTTCCCCTGTCGCAACAAATTGATATTGGTTAAAAGAACTATTGATAAAAACAGAGGTCTTTTCCAACTCAGCATCAGCCATCTGAGAAGCAATGGTACGTTTCCAAATCAGTTCGTAAAGTTTCTTCTCCTGCGCAGTACCATCAATGGTATGGGCGTTCATGTAGGTTGGTCTAATGGCCTCATGCGCTTCCTGCGCCCCTTTGGTGTTAGTCGTGAATTTTCTGGTCTTCACATACGTCTCTCCCGCCATTGAGGTGATTTCTGCACGAGAAGTATTTAAGGCCAAATCCGACAAGTTCACCGAGTCGGTTCGCATATAGGTAATCTTACCGGATTCGTATAATGTTTGTGCTACCCGCATAGTCTGGGAAACTGAAAAACCAAGTTTACGGGAAGCTTCCTGTTGCAGCGTGGAAGTGGTAAACGGAGGAGCCGGAGATTTTTTAGCCGGTTTTGTTACAATATCACTAATATTGAAAGAAGCATCTTTACATTTTTCAAGAAAAGCCATCGCATCTTCTTTGTTGGAGAAGCGATGTTGCAACTCAGCTTTCAACACGGCAGGATTGCCCTGCACATCGATCGCCTGAAAAGCAGCGTTCACACGATAGGATGACTCGGAGACAAAATTATTGATTTCGCGTTCGCGCTCCACAATAAGCCTAACAGCCACCGACTGAACGCGTCCTGCCGAAAGGGATGGTTTCACCTTTTTCCACAAAACCGGCGATAACTCGAAACCCACGATACGATCAAGCACCCGGCGCGCTTGTTGGGCATCTACCAGGTGTGCATCAATTTCACGGGGATTCTCGATGGCTCTGACAATTGCATCTTTGGTAATTTCATGAAAAACAATGCGTCTGGTTTGTTGCTTATCTAATTTTAATTCATCGAATAAATGCCAAGCGATTGCTTCTCCTTCACGGTCTTCATCGGAAGCAAGCCAAACGGTTTCTGCCGCTTTTGCTGCTTTTTTAAGTTCCGTGACTACCTTTTTCTTATCAGTAGAAACAACATAAAGAGGTTTGTAATTGTTTTCGAAATCAATCCCGATACCTTTCTCAGCCAGGTCGCGGATATGACCGAAACTGGACATGACATGATAATCGGAACCGAGAAATTTTTCAATGGTCTTGGCTTTTGCAGGTGACTCTACAATGACTAGGTTTTTTGACATAAAAACTTTGTTTTAGTTACTTTTTGCTTTTAATCGGCTGCAAAATAACAAAAACAATCAGTTACAAACCAAATTTTGAGGGATTTATTTTTATATTTTAATAATCGTGTGTTATTTTGAACAGAAAAAACCGGTCATCAGTCATCAGTCTCCGGTCACCAGTCTGGGGTAGTGACTGACGACCAGAGACCGGTGACCGAAGACTGATGACTGGAGACTATTCCCCCGGCATCATCACCACTTCCAGCACATTCCCCTGCTCTGTCAGTTTCTTTAAGATTGACTGAATTTTTTCTGAAGTCAGGGCTTCTACTGCTGCTGTATAATCTTCCACAAAATTCAGCTTATCCTGATAGAATCTGGTAATGGTTCCCGACCACCAGTTGTTCTCTCTGAGGTCTTCAGCATATTTCTTCAGTAAATTTTCTTTCACTTTACTTAGGTCATCGGCGCGTGGACCGTTTTCCACAATTTCATCCACTTCTTTATGAATAATGCTCATCAAATGAATCTGTTTATCCGGGTCAGTATCGAACTGCATCATCACATTGGCCTGATCAATCGGGGTATTAGTCAAAGCACCTCTGACTCCTACACCATACGACCCACCTTCTTTTTCGCGGATGCTTTCCAGATATCGCATATTCAAAATGTTTCCGATGGCATTCATGGCAACATAGTTCTCTATGTTATATGAGAGATGACCAGTATAAAGGATAAAATTGGATGCTTTATTAATCTGCATACCACGTTTGAAGTGATTATTCACCATTCCCCTTGGATGACGGATTTTGTTGTCGGTAAAGTTTTCAGTTTCTTTTTTCGATTTTAAACCTCCAAGATAAGTCAATACAGCTTGTTTAACAGCTTCATTCTCCGGATCTACATTTCCTGTAAACACAAAAGTAAAATCGGCCGGTATTGCAAATCGATCTTGATAAATGGCCAGCGCTTTATCCTGATCGAGTTTATTCAGCGTTTCCATATTGAAAATCACTGTTCTGGGATTTCGATTATACAACATCACCGAAACAGAATCGGAGAATGCCCTGCGTGGATCGTTTGCACTGTTGGCCAGACTGGTTTTATACATATTCACCAGTGCGCCATACGCGTTATCATCCTTTCGTGGAGCAGTGAAATACAAATAAACCAATTGTAGCATGGTTTCAAAGTCAGCTACAGATGATTTTCCACTGAAACCTTCATCGTATTGACCGATCTTCGGACTAACAGAAGCAATTTTACCGGTCAGCATTTTATTCAGATCAATAAGCGAGAATTCCCCAACGCCGTTATTGGCAACAATAGAAGCAGCAAGCATACCGGAAACCATATCTTCAGCATTTTTAACCTTCGATAATCCACCTTCGCTGAAAGCATTCAACAAAACTTCATCCTTTTTGAAATCTGTTTTTTTGAACACGACCTTTATGCCATTCGAGAGTTTCCATGAAGTTGTTCCGAATACATTGTCATGTTCAACTTTCTTAATTTTCCCTGATTTAGGAGCTGTCTCGATCAACGGACGGTTGAGGTCTTCCTCCTCTTTAGCTGTTAATTCTGCAGCTTTCACTCCTGCCAGGGTTTCCAAAATAACCTCTTCCGAAGGTACCATTACCGTTGGCTTATCAGGCGCCATAAATGAAATGATTTGGTTTTCTTCCGACACATAATTTTTAACCGCATTATTGATTACTTCTGCTGTCAGATGAGGCAATATCATTTGAGCGGTTTGATATTCCCATTCAATACCAGGGATCACTTCACCATCCAGGAAATGCCTTACATACTCACGTACCAGATTCTTGTTGCGTTGACTCTCTCTGTCATTATACGCGTTCTCAAGCGATTTTAAAAGATCTGTTTTAGCTCTTTCAATTTCAAAGTTGGTAAATCCAAACCGTTTCATCTTCTCGGCTTCTAACAGTAGTGCTTTTAGACCCTGTTGTTCCTGACCTTCCTTGGGAATCGCGAGCAATTGAAACGCATCTTTGGATTTTACTAATTCTCCGTATTCAGCATAACCAGCCACAAAAGGAGCATCTGCCTGTTGGGTAATTTCTTCAAAACGATAACCCATAATTGTAGAAACCACAGCGTTTAAAAGACCTGTCATATATCCGGCCATAGTTGATTTAACTTCATCAGGTATTACCTCGTGTTTATACTCTAATTCAATACGGGTCATACGAGCTTCTTTGTCTTTTACAATGGAGATAATTGGTTCTTTATTACCCAAGATGGGATATACCGGTCGTTCGCCAGCATTTTCCTTTGCAGCTATATCGGCAAACATGGTTTTGATTTTTGCTTCCACCTGATCAACATCCACATCACCCACAATCAAGATTGCCTGTAAATCGGGACGATACCACTTACGATAAAAAGCGCGAAGGGTTTCGTGTGTAAAGTTGTTGATAACGGCTGTATCACCAATTACATCTCTTTTGGCATATTGCGAACCTGGATATTTCTGATAATTGGAAGCTTTCCACATTCGACGTTCAGGACCGGCACCAGTACGCCATTCTTCCCTGATCACGCCTCTTTCAGCATCAATCTCTTCGCCCAATAAAGAAATAAAACCCGACCAGTCGTGCAATACCATCAAAGCACTGTCGATAATACTTTCGCGTATAGTCGGCACATCTGAAAGGTTGTAAACCGTTTCATCCAGCGAAGTATAGGCATTGATATTCGAACCGAACTTAACACCAATTTTTTCAAAATACTCGATGATCATTTTATCCGGAAAGTTTTTTGTCCCGTTAAAAGCCATGTGCTCCAGAAAATGCGCCAATCCGTTCTGATCATCATTTTCCAAAATCGCCCCTACATTTTGGGCAATGTAAAATTCTGCCCTTTGTTTAGGTTCTTGGTTGTGACGAATATAATACGTCAGCCCATTTTCTAATTTTCCATAACGTACTTTTGGGTCGATGGGAACCGGTGGCATTTGCTGAGCAAATGTGTTTGCTGTCGTTCCAAATAAAATCAGGAAGACAATGAATAATTGAGAATTTTTCATTTGAATCGTTTTTCTTGTAAGAATTGTATGTTATTTAAATCTTTTATCTGAATCTAAATAAGTATGAAACACAATATCTGTAAGTTTATTCTCTTATTTTACATTTTCAGAACATGCAAAGTAAATGAATAATTCACTTTTATCAAAATAAAAATTCATAACTTTGACGCACTTTAATAAAAATATACAAATTTGCATGGCCATCAAAACAACATTTGAGTATTGTAACTGGCAAAATCCCGAACACACAGCATCTTTTTTGGAGTTGCTGAATCATTATCTGTCGGACCCGATGGGAGATTATCCTCCTCTGGATGAGAATAAGCAACAAAAACTTCTGAAAGATTTACAGGAACACCCTACTGCCGAAGTATTATTAATGCAATATGAAAACAGCTATATCGGGATGGCGACAACTTTTATCAATTATTCAACCTTCAAATTGAAACCTTACATGTACATTCATGATGTAGTTGTACAGGACAAATTCAGAGGCAAGGGTTTAGGGAAAGCGTTGATCCAGGAATTAATCAGTGTTTCAGCAAAACGCGGCTATTGCAAACTCACGCTTGAAGTCAGAGAGGACAATCCTGTCGCACAACAGGTGTATAAAAGTCTGGGATTTGAAGAATGTACACCAAAGATGTATTATTGGGAGAGAAAGTTATGAGTGATCTTGCTTGAAACTTTCAAAATTGCATTTTCACTTTTTGGCATTTTTGAGCGCCTCAATAAAAGCATGCATATTTGTTGATGGATTTCTATATGGAGTAAGCCTTTTAGAACGACGACAAGCTTCTGGACATTTGTCTCTAAGTTTTACTTTCAAATGTTCATCAATTACTCCTTTTTTATAGCTATTATGGTTTCTGTTGCTTATATCTCTTATACATGCATCTTCTGAAGTTTCTGATATTTGGTTCTTGTAATGCAAAAGAAACCAAAGCTCTATGGATGGATTTGATGCTATTAGGATTGCATCGTTAATTGTTTTCAGGTTCTCAAATACTTCAGGGACATCAGCATCATACACCAAAAAATCAATGTCTTTTTGTGAACAGGTTTACCTTTTTTGTAAGATTGAATGTAGCGTTCATTTATATCACAACCAGCTATCTTTGAGATAATTTCGACAGGCAGGCGATATTCTGACCGTAGAAAACGAATGTACGCTTCCTCAGTTTCACCTTCACAAAACACCCAAAAATGGGGATTGATTTTTTTACCTTTTGACGCACCTCGCTTACTTTTCATTCAACAAGTATTTTAGTTGTTCGAATGAATCGTTAACGTAAGGAACGGCATCAAAGCGCCCCTGAAGATACGCCTTTTCTAAATCCATCGTATCCCGGAAGTCACTGTAATCATACAACGAGTAAAGATCAGTTGAACCATCAGGTTTTTTATTGGCAAAATATATCTGATCTTTACGAAATTTTTTAAGATTAAGAAATTTCGTATTGTGAGTAGTACATAATAGCTGTGCTCTTTCTCCGGCTCTGAACAAATTGAAAATATATTCGATGATACTGGGATGCAAACTTTCATCAATCTCATCAATAAGCAGTATTTTATTATGCTTGACTACATCAAGTAAAGTAAGCATGATAAAAAACATTTTGATGGTACCCTGTGATTCTTCAGTAAGAAAATCAAATGCCACTTCAGGGTTACCTCTATGATAAGTTTTAATTTGCAAATGACCCTGCACAACATCCTCTACTTTCAGCACCATATTCGAAAGATCTGCCTGAATATTTTTACCTGTTTTTTTCAACACTTTTATTTTTACATCTACAATATCACTATTGGCAATTTTTAACGCTTCAATCAACTGTTGCTTGTTCTGATTACTGATATTTTCAATTGCTGACACACCAAAACCCAAATAATTGAGGATAAAAGTTCTATGAAAATAATTGAAGATATCCTTGGCAAAATCCCTGTCCATTTGACTGGCACGCGAAACATACAAGGTTTTACCTGATGTATTTTCGGCAACATCCATCGGACGTTTAATCACGTCGGTAAAACTATATTTTTCTTTCTTTGTATTACCACGCCTTTCATCCCGGGTAAAGATTTCCTTTATACGTCCTTTGGGTGAATAATACAAACTTTCAGCGACAATTTGTGTGCGAGTTAATGAGAATGAATACTCGTACTCAATTTCATTAATGACAAAGCGGATAGAATATGTGCTTGGCTTGTTCGCAAAACCACCGAATTTGAAGGGCTGAAAATTATAAACTGTATTCTCATTGTGGTTATGCGACTCGAAAATCATGGCGTTGCAGAACCGTATGGCCTTGATTATATTGCTTTTACCTGATGCATTGGCACCATAAATCACAACTGTTTTCAAAAAATCGGCTCTGTCAGTCTGAAAGATATTATTGTTCAACGCTTTTGCATTAGCCGATTTGATGTTGTCTGCCCGAAAATCGAGTACTACTTCATCTTTAATGGAGAAAAAGTTTGTAAGGCGTATTTCCAATACCATTTTAATCTTCGTATTTGTAATTTCGTTGCAAATTTAAGTATTAAATTGGATTTTTGTGCAAAATTAGTAAAATTTATATTTAAACTTCATTTTTCTGTGGAAGCTTCCAGTAAACAGTTAACAAAAAAGTAGATAAATAGGATTTTAGTAAACCTGTCTATATAATCCCCAATTCTTTCAGGAGGTCTTTTTTAATCTTACTGAAAGGTCTTCGAATAAAATCATCTTCGTTGTAATGTACGCCAAAAGCTAATTTATATATTTCTTCTTTATTAATTA
>JAQWCZ010000075.1 GCA_028705705.1 Paludibacter sp. | reverse complement strand
TTTCTTAACCTTTTGCAAAGGTAAAAATTTCATTTCGATTTTTGATAGGTTTATAAGAAATATTTAGAAATAAACCCTACTATTTGAAAAATGCCTTAAAAATATCGTTACCATTTGCAAAAATCAGCAAAGATAACAAGAATAACATGCCGGCTGTCTGCGCATATTCCATAAATTTTTCCCCGGGTTTACGACTTGTTATCATTTCATACAATAAAAACATAACATGTCCTCCGTCTAATGCAGGAATAGGCAAAAAATTCATAAAGGCAAGTATGACTGATAACAGGGCTGTCATCGACCAGAAAATTTGCCAGTCCCAGGTATTCGGGAACATTTTTCCGATGCTTCCAAATCCACCAACCTGTTTCGATCCTTCTTTGGTAAAGACAAGTTTGAATTGTTTCACATAGCTGACGAGCGTTTCCCATCCTAACGAGATACCGGCCGGTACAGATTCAAAAAATCCATATTCAGTCTTTTTGGTTTCAAAATAATTGAATATCGGTCGCAGCGACACGCCCATTTTAGCATTTTCTGTTAAATTGAGTTTAGCCGTTTGCAAAGATCCGTTTCTGTAAAAAGAAACAGCCACAGCCGATCCGGCAAGTTTTTCCAGTTCCACAGCAATATCCTGAAAAATACTGCACTGCTTGCCATTGATTCCTACCACACTATCACCACGTTGTAAATTAGCTGATTCAGCAGGTGTACCGGGTTGTACATCTTCAATGACAAATGGATAGCGTACGGAAACCAAATTCAGTTCCTCAGCAGCCAAAATCTGTTGAGCAAAATCGACCGGCAGTTGTATGTTTACTTCAAGACTATCACCACGCAATACTTGTACGTTTCTTTTTCCATCTATCAGGATTTTCTCTACAAAGTCAGCACGTTGTTCGACCGGTTCTCCATTGACTGCCAAAATTTTATCTCCTTGTTGAAATCCATGTGCAAGCATAGTTGGAGAGAATTGCAATCCATAACGGGCATTCTCAAAAGGCAAATATTCCTGTCCCCAGGTAAACAACACCATAGCATAAATCACCATCGCAAGGATAAAATTCACCAGTACTCCGCCTATGATGATCGGTAAACGTTGCCATACCGGACGGGAACGATACTCCCAATGCTGTGGAGGCAAAGCCATTTGGGTTTTATCCATCGATTCGTCAATCATACCGGCAATTTTACAGTAACCACCCAGCGGCAACCAACCTATTCCCCATTCAGTGGAGTCCGGATGTTTTCTCCAATCATCATCAGACAATTCACTCAATGGGATTGGCTCCATCAGGGGTTTACCTTTGGCGTCCACCATGCCCACACCTTCAGAATTTACCATTTGGCGTTCGTTGGCCGGCACATTGGGTGCAAAAAACTTCACATCCCATTTGCCATTTATTTTCTTGGCTCTGACGAGTGAAATCCTGGGATTAAAAAACATGTAGAATTTATCAACCCTGACTTTGAAAAGCCGGGCAAAGAAAAAATGCCCGAACTCATGTAAAAAAACCAGGATTGACAAACTGAGTATCAGTTGCAGTGTTTTAATTAAGAAAGTTTCCATCTATGTGTTTGATTTGTTTTTTTAAGCCCCTAACCCCCTGAAGGGGTTGGTTTCAGTAACCTTTTATTCTTGTTTATTTTTATCTCATTAATTATTTAATCATACTTGTCGCCATTGCCCTGGCTTCGCGGTCGGTTGCCACGTAATCATCGTAAACGGGTTTCGGAATGAAAGGCATTTTACCCATAACCGACTCAATGATATCGCTCATTTCGAGGAATCCTGTTTTCTCTTTCAAAAAAGCAGCCACCACCACTTCATTGGCTGCATTTAAAATACAGGGCATATTTCCACCTCTGCCTATCGCCTCATAGGCAAAGGCAAGATTACGGAAACGCTCCATATCCGGCTTTTCGAATGTAAAATGGGGATACAGACTAAAGTCTAACCTGGGGAAATTGGTGGGCACCCGTTCCGGATAGGTAAATGCATATTGAATGGGTAACTTCATATCGGGAAGTCCCATTTGCGCTTTGATAGAACTATCGGCAAATTGCACCATGGAGTGAATGATCGACTGAGGATGCACAACCACCTCAATTTGCTGAGGAGTGACACCAAACAACCATTTGGCCTCTATCACTTCAAAACCTTTATTCATCATGCTGGCCGAATCGATGGTAATTTTGGCTCCCATATCCCAATTGGGATGTTTGAGCGCCTGAGCCGGTGTGACATGTTCCAGTTCATTCCAGTTATAAGTGCGAAATGGTCCGCCCGAAGCCGTTAAAATCAATTTTTCGATGGGATTATTACCTTCTCCCACCAGGCACTGAAAAATGGCTGCATGTTCGGAATCCACCGGAATGATGGTGGCATGGTATTGCTGACACAACTCATTGATTAACTCACCTGCCACAACCAGGGTTTCCTTATTGGCAAGCGCGATTCTTTTACCGGCTTTTGCCGCGTGTATCGTCGGTTTCAGTCCGGCATAACCCACCATGGCGGTTAACACGATATCTACCGCTTCCATTTCAGCTATCTGAGCGATGGCATCCGCACCTGCGAAAGTTTTGACAGGTAAATCTGCGAGGGCGTCTTTTAGTTGAGGATACAACTGTTGGTTGGCTATCACCACCATTTCCGGCTGAAACCGGCGCGCCTGACGGATTAACAAGTCAACATTGTTACCAGCAGTGAGTGCATAGACCTCAAACAAGGAGGGATTTGCCTCAATTACTTCCAGTGCCTGGGTTCCTATTGATCCAGTAGAACCAAGAATGGCGATATTTTTCTTCAGCGTTGCCAAATAATCTTTTTATTTGAATTTAAAGTTCTAAAATATAATAACTTCCTCCGGATTGACGGGATTTCCCTGTTTCCATAATTCAAAACTAAAGTGATTACCGGATTTGGATTCAGCTTTATCTCCCGTAAATGCGATCACTTCACCTGCCTTCACCATATCTCCGGTTTTTTTCAACAACTGGGTATTGTGTTTATAGATCGAAATGTAATTGTCTTCATGCTGAATGTGCATGACCCATCCGTAAGTAAACGAATAAGATGTGTACACAACAGTTCCGGCCAACACGCTAACTACGGCCTCATGCGGAGCGGTAACAACGGAAATACCGTATATCTTATCCTGTGCATTGAAAGAAGCTGAAATCACGCCTTTAACAGGTTTAAAAAATACCAATACCTTTTCAACCTCTTTATAGGCAAGAGAAGCAAGGTTGTATTTTTCTTCCGCCTCATAACGTTCAACAAATTCTTTTTCTGACTTCGACTTCTCCAACATAATTTCAGCCCTTTCCTTAAGTGGGATGGTATCATTCATTTGAACGGAATCATGTTCGATATCACCTGTAATAATTCCTTTGAGCACTTCAAGATATGTCGATTGCATTTGCATTTGACTGAGCAGAGAATCTACCTGTATTGACTTACCGATAATTTCGAGGCGATCATCCGGACTACCATACCCCGGGAGATAATACTTGAGGGGTGTATAGATGATAATGGAAGCGAGAATAATAAAGGTGATCAGGATAAAAAATGAAGCATATAAAAAAACGGAGAATCTGGACAAACGAACATGCCAGGATTCCTCCAAGGTATTTTCGTTCAACACCGAAACCCGGTACTGGAAACGCATTTTCCGGAGGAAATTTTTCCATTTGTTCTTTTTTACCTTCACGCGAAATGATTATACATTATATAGATTGAGTACTGTTTGGTATTTGACGTCTAAAGTCTAACGTTAGTCGTTTGTCGTTTGTCGTTTGACATCCTCATTCAAATTAAATCATGCAAAAATAACTTATTTCGGCGGATCTACAAACTTGAGAAGCCCAAACGCTACACACGTTTGAGCTTCTTAACAATTTTGAATTAATTTTTAAAGGGCGTTACCAATCATGAATACGGCAGCCAGCGAAACGATGGCATACAATTCCGGGAATACGGCTAAAATCATGGTTTTACCGAACACATCATAACCTGATCCAATCCCTGCAATACCATTGGCACAAACTTGTCCCTGACGGATAGCTGAAATCAACCCAGTCAAGGCAAGCGTAAGACTAGCGCCGAATACGGCAGCCGCAACACCCCACGACATGTCCGGTGAAAGATGGGTTTGCAGGAGAAAGTATCCGAGAAAACCATACAAACCCTGAGTTCCTGGCAAAGCACATAAAACCATATAGTTACCAAATGCATCAGGATTTTTTTTCATTGCTCCAATGGCAGCATTTCCTGCAATTGTTACTCCGTATGAACTACCCACACCGGCCAATCCGACCATCAAACCAATACCGATATACGCTAAAATAATAGGTTCCATAATTTATTGTTTTTATTGAGTTTATTTATTTTTATTGATAGTTTTATTTACAACTGTTTTTCAACTTGTTTAAATGGTTTGTATTTTTTACCTCCTCCTTCAAATCCGGCATTTTTATAGAATTCAACAAAAGTCAGACGCATGGGATGCACAAAACCTCCCAAACAAGCCATAAAAATGTTGATGCCATGTCCAATCAGCATAATAACCAGCATAATGATAATATTAAGTACAGGAATGTCACCGCTCATTTTCATCGCCAGGTCATTGAACACAAATCCCATTACAGAAGATGAAATACCCAGTGCGAATAAGCGGATGTATGACAATAGGTCACCGAGAAAACCGGTTGCCACGTTGTAAGTATCCCACAAACCAGCTCCGACGTTAATAAGCGGATTACGTTTAATATCATTAAGGATGAACACCAAAAGTGCACCCAATCCTCCAAATCCATAATACAAAAATTTGGTTACCTGCGGGTCAATTTCCATAAAATTTGAAACAGCATAGGTTCCGCCCATACCAAGTATGATGATCAACCAACCCCAAGATGCCAGTGAAGCAGCAAAGCCAAAACGGATTACCTGCCCAACTGTTTTAATAATCATCCCGAACAAAATCTGAACAATCCCGACTATCAGAGCAGTATAGAATAACTGATTTGAATCCAACATGATAACTTTGAACTTTTCCAACCAGGGAATTTCGGCTTCAATCAGGTTGAAACCGAGAAAAGTTCCACTCACAAAACCAAGTATAACCGTTGACGCTCCCAGCCAGATGGCAAGTGAGAAAACCGGTTTCATGGACGGCTTTGCCTTTTTACGCATGAAAATAGCTGCAAGCAGGATAATCAGTCCGTAAGCTGTATCTCCCACACACAATCCAAAAAACAAAAGGAAAAAGGGTGCAAAAAACGGAGTTAAGTCGATTTCTCTGTAATTAGGCAAATCGTATAATTCGCCAATCATCTCGTATAATTTCGCAAATTTGTTGTTTTTTAACTTAATGGGTACTTGTTCTTCAAGAGTAGGCTCAGCAGACTCAAAATAAACTCCCGAAGATTCGAGGTATTCTTCCAATTCAGCAACATTTTCTTCCGGGCACCAGCCTTCGAGCAACATAACTTTGTCTTCGACCTCTGAACGAGTATTCAAAACCACTTTTGAAAAATCAATTTCACCGGAAATTTCATCACTATAGGCCTGCAGGGTATTGGAATGCTCAACGGCAAACTTCCGGATATTAGCTCTGACAACCATAATTTCCTCCTGTATCGATTTAATTTCCAGTCTGATTTCATCTGCATTCTTATCTGAAAGTTTGACTGGATCTGCATCTATGTTGACATCAACGCCGGGTTTGTTCACCGTCACAAAATAACGAAGTGTACCAACTGTATCAATTTCAAATGCGTTGTACAAAGTTTCCCATTCCGGATCAAATTTACGAACATTGCAGCAATAAAATCTCAACTCAAAACCGGCTTTCTGTAAGGTCAGTAATCTATCGGCAGAGAAGCTGCCCCAAACTTCCATTCTCTCCCACTCTCTCTCAGCAGATTGCAGTTTTTGATTGAGTGATTCGAGTAATTCATATTGTGTTTCGATGGTTTCCATCAGTGTCTTGCCATCTACATCTGCACTGATAGCCTTTGGAATCACATCTTTCTGTAATTCAGTCTGCAATTGTCTGAGCAAAGATTTCAGCTTTGACTTCAATTGCATTTTTTGGTTTAAAGACTCATTCTCCGACACACCTTCCGATTTCTCTATAATGTGCAACACCCCGATTTCTCTTATCTTCTCGAGAAAATCAAGGTATATCTGATGATAAACCAGAAAGGAATATTTTCGCATCTTTACAATCATAATGCTTCCTCCTCTTTGAGTTTTTGCTGACGCGATTTCACTATTTTTTGAGAGGATTTGGAAAGGTTTTCTTCATCCTCCATAAATCTTTTAATCTTCAGAATAGCATCTTCATAGCCCGGAATCTGCACTTTCTCGAATAGATTCACCTTTTGCGTTGTTTTCTTGCGGGCATATTCGAGTAGCTGAATTTTCTCTTCGCAAAACACCTGTTCAATTCCGATTTGTGCCAGTTCTTTCAACTGTGCTAATCCGTCAGCAAACCATTTCGGCGCATTGAACATACTGTAGGGCTTGATCTCATATACCACTTCATCCAGGACAGGAATACGTACCGCAGCGATTTTTTTAATGCTCATTTTCACATCTGCCACTTTCAGTAAACCGGTATCGAACTCTCCCCACAAAGCTACCATCTTATCATAGGAAACAATGCGGTTTTCCAGTTCCTGCTCCAGTCGTTTATTCTCATCCTTGGCTTTTTTCACTTCGACGCGCAGGGCACTTTCCTTGTTTTTAATCGTAGGAAGTGCTCGCACACGCATCTTCAGGTTTTTTTCCAAAGCCTGTAAGGATGTTTTGTTATATTGAAATTGTATCGCCATAAAAATCTATTTTCTTTTGACCGTGTGTTTCAGTTTCAACACAGCCAGATTCAGTTCTATACTGGTTTCCGTACTGTTGATTTCTAATTCTTCACCAATTATTTCAGAAAGGATATCTGTTCCTTTTTTAATCAGATTTTGCTGTTCTTCTTTTTCCAGGTTTACTGTAAAAGCCGACAAAGTTCTTGAAAACTCCCTTACTTTTGCAAAAGTTTCGATAATAGCCAGGGTTGTCTCCGTTGCTTTTGGACTCTTTAACACTGTAGCCAGCATATATAAACCTTTTTCAGTAAATGTCTTGGGCATGTATCTGCTTTTGCTCAAATTTGCGGTCGAAAATTTCGACCGCAAAGCAGGTAAGTCTTTCCTTTTCAATTCAATAACATACCCGGAAGGAAATTTTTCCGGATTATTTCTGACAGCTTCATTGATACGTTTTGTTTCAACTTCATACAAAGCCGCCACATCAAAATCGAGCATTACCTGCTGCTTATTCAAAACAATCAGTTTGTTTTCAACCTGATTAAATTTTACAATATCTTTCATATCACTAATCATGTTAAGGTATCAATTCAAAAAAATGTAAACAATGATCTTCCTCTGAAAATCAGACAGCAAAAAATCTATTTCCAGTATTTTTCAACCAGCTCCTGTTTGATATTCACTTCTGTTTTTGTGAAATGCTGACCGAATAAATCCCACGCCACATCAAGCATTTGGTCAGTATCGATATTCACGTCAATCGCGAGTAATTTATCAGCATAATCTTTGGCAAATGACAAAGCACGTTCATCATAGTCCGTCAGGTCGAAACCATTCTCCAGTTTTGTTTTCGCGTTGGCAGCATCGGCATACAAACGTACGGCAGCATTCATCACCTGCGGATGGTCTTCACGGGTTTTTTCACCGATAACCAACTGTTTCAGACGCGACAACGAACGGAAGGGGTCAACAATGACCTTTCCAATATCTGAATCACGACGGAGGAACAATTGCCCTTCGGTAATATAACCAGTATTATCCGGAATCGCGTGGGTGATATCACCACCAGAAAGGGTAGTAACCGCGATAATGGTAATAGAACCACCTTCGGGGAACTGAACGGCTTTCTCATAAATCTTCGCCAGGTCGGAGTAAAGCGACCCAGGCATGGAATCTTTTGAAGGAATCTGGTCCATACGGTTCGACACGATGGCCAGTGCATCAGCATAAGAAGTCATGTCGGTAAGCAGCACCAACACATTTTCGTTTTTATCCACTGCAAAGTATTCTGCAGCAGTCAGTGCCATATCCGGAATCAATAGACGTTCTACCGGCGGATTCTCAGTCGTATTTACGAAACTCACAATACGGTCAAGTACCCCGGCATTGTTAAACACGTTTTTGAAATACAGGTAATCATCATTTGTTAGTCCCATCCCACCCAGGATGATTTTATCCGCTTTCGCCCGCAAAGCCACATTGGCCATTACCTGGTTAAAAGGCTGATCGGGGTCAGCAAAGAATGGAATTTTTTGTCCGGACACCAAGGTATTGTTCAGGTCGATACCCGCGATACCAGTAGCAATTAACTGTGAAGGTTGTTTACGACGTACCGGATTCACCGAGGGTCCGCCAATTTCACGTTCTTCACCTTCCACTTCCGGTCCGCCATCAATGGGATCTCCAAAAGAGTTGAAAAAACGTCCGGCAAGTTGATCACTGACCTTCAAAGTCGGTGACTTACCCAGAAATAT
>JAQWCZ010000074.1 GCA_028705705.1 Paludibacter sp. | reverse complement strand
ATAAAGAAGTATCATCACCTGTAAAAGCTGTTTTTATTGGTAATTCAATTACGGAGGGATGGTACAATGCGGATCCGGATTTTTTTACAACAAACGGATTTTTGGGAAGAGGAATTGGAGGACAAACCACCTCGGAAATGTTGGTACGTTTTCGACAGGATGTAATTAACCTCAAACCTAAAGCGGTTGTAATTTTGGCCGGAACCAACGACATTGCCCAAAATAACGGATATATCAGTATTGAGAATATTATGGGTAACATTATTTCTATGTGTGAATTGGCTAAATCGCATAAAATTAAAGTTTTTCTATGTTCTGTACTTCCGGTGAAAAAATATCCCTGGAGACAGGAAGTGAATGCTGTTGAGCAGATTGCTGCACTGAACATGCTGATGCGGGAATACTGCAAGAAAAACAGGATTTGTTATGTTGATTATTTTTCTGTATTAGCTGATGAAGAGGGTGGATTACCAAAGAAATATGCTGGTGATGGGGTTCATCCAAATTTAGATTGTTACAGAATTATGGAAAAAGTTGTTTTAAAAAAACTGGGAAAATGGAATAAAGCTGTAAAGTAAATTTCTCAATTTATTATTGCGTTTGATATTAAATATTCAAATCTATTTTTTTATAAGAAATTAAATGAAAAAGCTTTTAATTGTATATGATTCAGAATACAATGCCACTCAACATGTGGCCTTGATTTTAAAGGATTTATTCATGAAAAATAATGCTTTTGCTGTTGATTTGAGTCCTGTTGAATTGTCAAATATTTCCGGTTACGATTACGTGATTATTGGTAGCCCGATTCATTTTGGAAAGTGTACCTCAAAAATCAACCATTTTCTAAAATGTAATAAACATATACTTGCACAAAAGACCGTTGCATTATTTCTAACTTGTATGAGTGTTAAACCTACTCCCAATGATACAAATATTCCGGTTTATATTGACCCCGGCTTCAATACTCCAGAGAAACCATTAAAAATGATGTCTTTTGTGGAGAAAACCCATGCGTCAGCAAATTACATTAATCACGTTTTTAAATATTGTAAAAGAGTTCCATTTATTAATATCGCAATTTTTAAAGGTAATTTAAAAATTAATAAGATGAAGTTGGTTCATCAATTTTTGATGTTTTTTGCTATGCGCCTTCTGCCAGATATAAAAGAGGGAAATTTTATAAATTCAAAATCAATTCATGACTGGGCTAAACAGCTAACAGCATATTATAAAAAGTCAATTTGAACTAGCAGTTCGCAGGTATTAACTGACTGATTGCTGAATTTTGTTGTTGATAGCTCGATGTTATGTTAGTTAAAGATATGATATTCAACATTATATAAAATATTGCTATATAAAATTTTATAACTTAAATGTTCTGAAGTGATGAAGAAAAACTTTATCGCATTAATACTTTCTCTTGTTGTTTTATCATCCTGTCATCAAATTAAATTTTCTGATGTGATGATAAATCTTAATTCATCAGCAGTCCCTGTTTTTACATTTAGTTGTTCAACAAGTATTTGGTCTTTTTCCGATAATCTTTTTGATAGCCAACTTAAACATTCAGACGGGAAAGATTTTCCACTAACAGGAGCGATAAAGGTTGATGAAAAGGTCTATCGTTTCATGGGTACTGCTCAACAAGACACTTTATTAACCTCCGATAGCTTGCATCCATCAGTAAATAATAAAATATTCTTTACTGATACAGCAATACAACAATCTGTTAAAATCAGTGCTACCCAAACTTCCTATTTATTTACCTGCGGAGGAGTTGACCTTCATCTGAATTTTACCTCTCCTTTGTTGTTACAAGTATCTGATTTATTCCCTTGTCCTATTAATTTTATTTCATATAGCATTCAGACCAATGATGGAAAGCCTCACCATGTGCAGCTTTTTTTTGAAGCTGCTGAAGCTTGTTGTCCGGAAGATATTCCGGGTGTTGTGGTAAGCGAGAGCTTTGAATATAACAAATTGGTTTTTATGAGATCAGAAAAACAAGTCGATGGAATTTCAGGTAAACATAGAAGTGATGATATTTTAAATAAAAAAGGAAGCTTTTATCTGATATCAGAAAAAGAACAAACAAATTATTCGATAGGTAGTAGTACTAAACTGCGTTCCGAATTTGTTTCCAATCAGATGTTGGAGCATGTAATCAAAGGAGAAAATAAGCACAGTTCTTTAGCTTTAATAAAAAATCACGGGAGAATATTTAGAAGTTCCGGTAATGTCATGATGGTATGCAATATCCATGATTTAAATATTGGCACAGATAAAAAATTTCATTCATCAGGATATAAAAAGCATAACTGGGATATCTTATCTCAGTATGATGATGCTTTTAATAATTACAAAACAATCGTTAGAAAATGTAAAAGATTTGATAATCAATTAGTAGTGGATGCAACTCACTCGGGTTGTGAGAAATATGCTGCTTTATGCGCTATGGCCTATCGTTATGCATTATCTTTTATACATCAACAAACAACAATCGAATCTGTATATTTGTCTTCACCCCTGTTTTTATATTTCAATGTCGATGTTTTAAAGTATGTGTTACAACCACATTTATTGAAAGCCGGAGAAGTGTTAAATAAAGGTGAACTGCTTTCAAAAGATGATATTGCAACTTTGTTGATTCTTTCATGCGCTATAGTTGAAGTTGAAGGAGATGCTCAATTTGCTTTGAAAAATTGGGATGTATTGCATGCTTGTGTTGAAAACCTGTTGAGGAAAGAAAATTCGGTTGCACATCAAAATAATGCTAATGATTGTCTTGCCTATTTTAAAGGAAATTCCTCCATTAAAACAACAATCGGGATTGCTTCTTTTGCCAGACTCGCAAAACATGCCGAAAAAAATGCTTTAGCTGAGCATTACCAACATCAGGCAGAGGTATTAGCTAATGCTTTCATTTCGAGGCATATCCTGCTAGAACCGGATACATGGAAAAATAATACTTTAGGTGTACATCATCTGGTATGGAATAAATTGTTGAATTTGCAAATTTTTCCAAAAGATATCAATGAACAAGTGTTAAAACTATACAACTGCGATAAAGTTAATAAGGATCAGTTAATTCTTAATAATGAATTGTTTGCTGATGCTGATAAAATGTTATGGATAGCTGCACTATCAGATGATAACGATTATTTTTGTAGTTATGTAAATTTAATAACAGATTCAATTTCTGAATACAGTAAGAATAATGCTGAAAATAAAAATTATATTTCTACCATGGGTAATTGTATGCAATTAAACAGCAGATGTCCTGCCGGTGGTTATTTTATCAGATTGTTGGAAAATAAAATAAAAATGTGTTTATGAAAAAATGGTTTTATTTAATCTTGTGTTTGTGTTTCTGTGTGGGTAATGCTTTTGCTATAAAACCGACAGGGTATATCGATTATGTCAGTATCCTGGTTGGAACGCAGTCGAAACATTCCTTGTCGAACGGCAATACTTATCCTGCAGTAGCCCGACCCTGGGGGATGAATTTCTGGACGCCACAAACAGGCAAAATGGGTGATGGTTGGGTATATTCTTACGATGCTGATAAAATAAGGGGTTTTAAACAAACGCACCAGCCCAGTCCCTGGATCAACGATTATGGTCAGTTTGCCATCATGCCGGTAACCGGCAAACCCATTTTCAATGAAAATGACCGCGCAAGCTGGTTCTCACATAAAGCTGAAATAGCCCGGCCCAATTATTACAAGGTCTATCTTGCCGATCACGATGTGGTTACCGAGTTTACGCCGACCGAAAGAGCGGTCATGTTCCGGTTTACTTTTCCTGAAACGGAACATGCTTACGTGGTAGTAGATGCTTATGACCGGGGTTCGTATGTAAAAATTATCCCAGAGGAAAATAAAATTATTGGTTACACTACCCGTAACAATGGGGGAGTTCCGAAGAATTTTAAAAATTATTTTGTACTGGTTTTCGATAAACCCTTTAGTTATACTTCTACTGTCAACAGTGGTAATATAGAGCAGGGAAGGCTGTCGGTTGAAGATAATCATGCCGGAGCAATCATAGGTTTTGCAACCCAAAAAGGAGAAGTGGTGCATGCGCGTGTAGCATCTTCGTTTATCAGTCATGCACAGGCAGAGTTAAACCTGCGCGAACTGGGTCAGCGTGATTTTGAAGATATCAGACAGGAAGGACGGAATGTGTGGAACGACGTGTTGTCGAAAATTGAGGTGGAAGACGACAATTTGGACAATTTGCGGACTTTCTATTCTTGTTTATACCGTTCGGTATTGTTTCCACGTAGTTTTTTCGAATATGATGAAAATGGCAAGGTGGTTCATTATAGTCCGTATAATGGCAAAGTATTGCCTGGCTACATGTACACAGATACCGGTTTCTGGGATACTTTCCGTTCCCTGTTTCCTTTTCTGAACCTGATGTATCCATCTGTTAATAAGCAAATTCAGGAGGGATTGGTAAATACGTATCTTGAAAGCGGATTTCTGCCGGAGTGGGCAAGTCCGGGACACCGTGATTGCATGGTTGGCAACAACTCGGCCTCGGTTGTCGCGGATGCCTATCTGAAAGGCTTAAGAGGGTATGACATAGAAAAACTATATGAAGCCATACTGCATGGCACTGAGCATGTACATTCTACATCCAGATCGACAGGGCGGTTGGGACATCAGTATTACAACAAGCTGGGATATGTGCCTTACAACGTGGGAATCAATGAGAATGCAGCCAGAACGCTTGAATACGCGTATGCCGACTGGACAATTTATCAGCTGGGTAAAAAACTCGGTCGTCCACAGGAAGAATTATCGGTTTTTGCGAAAAGAGCCATGAATTACAAAAATTTATTTGATCCATCCACCAACCTGATGCGCGGGAAGAATGAAGACGGGACATTCCAGTCGCCGTTTAATCCTGTGAAATGGGGAGATGCGTTCACCGAAGGAAACAGCTGGCATTATACCTGGTCGGTGTTCCATGATGTGCAGGGTTTGATTGATTTGATGGGTGGGAATAAAAAATTTGTAGGTATGCTCGATAGCGTGTTTATTATGCCACCAATTTTTGATGAAAGTTATTACAGAAGTGTTATCCATGAAATCCGCGAAATGCAGATCATGAACATGGGTCAGTATGCACACGGAAATCAGCCCATTCAGCACATGCTGTATCTGTATAATTATACCGGACAGCCCTGGAAAGGTCAATACTGGATCAGGAAAGTGATGGATAAGTTGTACACCCCAAATCCCGACGGCTATTGCGGGGATGAAGATAACGGTCAAACCTCTGCCTGGTACGTCTTTTCAGCCTTGGGTTTCTATCCGGTTTGTCCGGGTTCGGATGAATATATCATCGGTTCTCCCTTGTTTAAGAAAGTTACCCTGCACCTGGAAAACGGTAAGAAAATTCAAATTAAGGCTGATAATAACTGCCAAAAGCATGTTTATGTGAACGATATCAGATTGAACAACAGGAAATACCCCCTGAATTATTTTAAACATGGGGATTTGATGAAAGGAGCCAACATTAACTTCAGGATGTCTGATACCCCGAATACATCACGCGGAACATCAGCAGCTACTTTTCCATACTCTTTTTCCAACGAACTTAAAAATAAATAAAGACAATGAAACTAAAATATAGGATGTTGTTGGTCATCGCCGTGATGATCAATACGGTTGTTGTGGCTGAAAATACTTTTGTGGTTGAGAATACAGATACAGGAATCCGGAAAAATATTCAGGATAACACCATAATATATAGGTGCAAACGACCCGAAGAACACAAGCGTTTGTTTAATTCCAAAGCAGTGGAAGATAAGATTGCGGCGGTTAAACGGGTGTTAACCAACTCTAAACTGGCCTGGATGTTTGGAAACTGTTTTCCGAATACCCTCGATACTACGGTTCATTACCGGATTGTTGACGGACAGGATGATACTTTTGTTTATACCGGAGACATTCATGCGATGTGGTTGCGTGATTCAGCAGCACAGGTGTGGCCTTATGTGAAGTTAGCTTCCGATGATCCTGAACTTCAACGATTGATTGCCGGTGTGATTAACCGCCAGATAAAAAGTATATTGATTGATCCCTATGCCAACGCTTTCAATGATGGTCCGCATCCCAACGGACATTGGATGAAGGATTTGACCGATATGATTCCGGAATTGCATGAAAGGAAATGGGAAATCGATTCTTTGTGTTATCCCATCCGTCTCGCGTACGAGTACTGGAAAATTACCGGCGACACATCTGTATTTACGGTAGATTGGGTCAGAGCAATGGAATTGGTATTACAAACATTCAGGGAACAGCAACGAAAAGACGGTGTCGGGCTCTATCGTTTTCAACGTGTGACTGAGCGACAATTAGATACCATGTCAAACGACGGTCTGGGACATCCGGTGAAGCCGGTTGGATTAATTGCGTCGGCATTTCGTCCTTCAGATGATGCTACAACTTTTCAGTTTCTGATTCCATCGAATTTCTTTGCAGTGACATCATTACGTAAAGCTGCTGAAATTCTGAAAGTTGTGAATAATAAGCTATCGTTGGCTGATGATTGTCTGGGGTTGGCATCCGAAGTAGAAAAGGCATTGAAGAAATATGCGATTTTCAAACACCCGAAATATGGAAAAATTTATGCTTTTGAAGTAGATGGATTTGGCAATCAGTTGCTGATGGACGATGCCAATGTACCGAGTTTACTTGCCATGGCTTATTTGGGAGATGTGAGTCTCCAAGATAAAATCTACCAAAACACCAGGCGTTTTGTGTGGAGTGAAGACAATCCCTATTTTTTCCGTGGCAAAGCCGGAGAGGGAATAGGCGGTCCCCATATTGGTTATGATATGATATGGCCCATGAGCATCATGATGAGAGCCTTCACCAGCAACGACGACGAAGAGATAAGTAATTGTCTCAGAATGTTAATGAATACAGATGCTGATACAGGATTCATGCATGAGTCGTTTCATAAGGACGACCCGTATACTTATACGCGCTCCTGGTTTGCCTGGCAAAATTCTTTATTTGGGGAGTTAATTATTACTTTGATTGAAAAGGGGAAACTTGATTTGTTGAATAGTTTGTGATGTAGATGATTGAAAATGACTATTTTTGCGTAGAATTATAAATGATTAAACATGAAACATGGCTTTTATGGGGTGTTGACAGCTACTTATCGTTCAGCGCCAGCAAAACAAGAGGATTTCAATTCATCCAATTTTCCCGAGGATAAGTTACCATGAAAGAATCACAGGCACGCCTGCCTTCCGATCATTTTCTTGTGATGTTACACTGGAGTTTGATCGAAAATAGGCAAATTGTACAAATGAATTGCTGGTAATTATTAAATCAAGAATGATATGAAGACACGAAAAGAGTTGAAAGAGGAATATAAACAAATGAAGTTTAAGATGGGAGTATTCCAGATTAAAAATAATATTAACGGAAAAATATTTATAGGGAGTAGTTTGGATTTAAAGGCGATATGGTTTGCCCAAAAATTACAATTGGATATGGGGATGCATCAGAATAGTGAGTTACAAAAAGACTGGAATGAATTTGGTTCGGAGAATTTCAGTTATGAGATTCTCGATGAAATTAAAAAATCCGAAGACAAACCTATTGATTATAAAAAAGAAATCAAGACGCTAGAAGATATGATTATTAATGATTTACAGCCTTTTGAAGAAAAAGGTTACAACAAAAAACCTAAAAAATGAAAATTGTCGCAATTAATGGTAGTCCAAAATATTACAATTAATTATTCAATAAATCAACAATGATTCAGTTTTTTTGTTAAGTTCCTGATATCTCAAGTCTAAAAAAGGTGACCTGTTGCATTGCTGCAACTGATCACCTTTTTCTTAAGTTATTTTGTATTGCATTACTTCGCGTAACTTACCGCCCTTGTTTCACGGATCACCGTGATTTTAACCTGTCCGGGATAAGTCATTTCATCCTGTATCTTTTTAGCGATATCGAATGACAATAATTCGGTTTCTTTATCGTCGATTTTATCGGCCCCAACGATAACACGCAATTCGCGACCGGCTTGGATGGCGTAAGTCTTGACCACACCCGGGTATTGAGCAGCCAGATTCTCCAGGTCTTTCAGACGTTTGATGTAAGCTTCCACGATTTCGCGACGAGCACCTGGACGAGCGCCCGAAATGGCGTCACAAACCTGCACAATCGGAGCAATCAACGTTTCCATTTCCACTTCGTCGTGGTGTGATCCGATGGCGTTGCATACATTCGGTTTTTCTTTGTATTTCTCTGCCAGGCGCATACCAAGGATGGCATGTGGCAATTCCGGTTCATCATCCGGTACCTTACCAATATCGTGTAACAGACCGGCTCTTTTGGCTGTTTTTGGATTCAGTCCTAATTCCGAAGCCATGGTAGCACAAAGATTGGCTACTTCGCGAGAGTGTTGCAGGAGGTTTTGTCCGTAAGATGAACGGTATTTCATTTTGCCGACCAGTCGAATCAGTTCCGGATGTAAGCCATGAATTCCCAGATCGATATTAGTCCGTTTGCCGATTTCAATAATTTCTTCTTCAATTTGCTTGCGGACT
>JAQWCZ010000073.1 GCA_028705705.1 Paludibacter sp. | reverse complement strand
AGTGGGAGAGTAGATAGCCGCCGTTTTTTGGGAAATCCCGGTCACTCAAATATGTGGTCGGGATTTCTTCATACACTCAAGTTTGGTTCTGACAATCAAGTTGACAAATCAAGTCCGAGAATTTGGGATGCTTACAAAGATGATGAATAAGCTTGAGCAATGAAGTTGTTGGGATAGGCAATGAAAAATGCCCTGTAACGATGTGCTACAGGGCATAACAATTAAAGTTATATGAGATATTGTCAGTAATTAACGAGTTAAATTGTTGATTTTTATGATAACATGGATTTAACCTGATTATAAACGTTCTGACCCGTGAATCCAAGTTTTTCATCCAACACCTTGTAAGGTGCAGAAAAACCAAACGACTCTAGTCCAAAAACTTTTCCGTTGGAACCTACTAGTCCTTCCAGATTTACAGGTAAACCGGCTGTAAGTCCAAAAATCTTTACACAGGCAGGCAATACCTTTTGTTGATATGCTTCCGGTTGAGCCCGAAATAAACCTTCAGACGGAACTGAAACCAAACGTACTTTTATACCTTCAGCACGTAACAAAGCTGCACCCTCATTTAAAGTTGATACTTCTGAACCGGAAGCCAATAATATCATATCTGGATTTCCGTCGCAATTCACAACATAAGCACCTTTTGTTGCTTGTTTTGCGTCATCTTTCCGTGAGTTAACGGATGGAAGATCGTTGATGTTCTGTCGTGAAAGGATTAAAGCGGTAGGTGTATGGGTGTTTTCTATGGCCATTCTCCAGGCTACAGTAGTTTCCTCTACATCAGCGGGACGAAGTACCAACATCGAATTTTGACCGCTATGGTTCTTTAGTTTTTCCATTAAACGGATCTGAGCTTCCTGTTCTACCGGTTCATGGGTTGGGCCATCTTCTCCTACTCGGAATGCATCGTGTGTCCAAATGAATTTTACTGGTTGTTCCATCAGCGCAGCCATACGGATAGCTGGTTTCATGTAATCTGAAAATACGAAGAAAGTTGCACAGGCTGGTATCACTCCTCCATGTAAGCTCATACCGATACATAAACAAGCCATTGTAAGTTCTGCTACACCAGCCTGTAAAAATGCACCACTGAAATCTCCTTTTTTGAATGCTCTTGTTTTTTTCAAAAAACCATCTGTTTTGTCTGAATTGGATAAATCGGCAGATGCAACTATCATATTTTCAACTTGAATTGCCAGTTCTGAAAGTACAGTTGCTGATGCTGCCCTGGTTGACTGGTTCGGCTTTTGTACAATTGCATCCCAGTTTACATTGGTTTTACCGGAGAAGAATAGTGCTAATTTTTCAGCTAAAACTGGATTTGATTTTGCCCATTTTTTTTCTTCAGCATATTTTTCCGCTATAATCACAGCTAATTCTTCGGCGCGTTTAGCATACATTGCTTTGGTTTCTTCAAAAATCACAAATGGATTCTCAGAATTTCCACCGAGGTTTTTAATACTTTCTTCAAATGAAGCGCCGGCTTCTCCGAGTGGCATACCGTGAGTTGCGCACATACGTTCGTAACTTGATCCATCAGCTTTACGGGCACCCTTACCCATGATGGTTTTGCCAATAATGATGGTTGGGCGTGATGTTTCTGCTTTTGCTTCTGTTAACGCCTTTCTGATTTGTTCTGCATTATTTCCGTCTATTTCAATTACATGCCAGTTCCAGGCTTTGTATTTCATGGCGACATCTTCACTTGTAACAGCATCAGTATTAGTCGATAACTGGATGTCGTTTGAATCATAGAACATGATCAGGTTATCGAGTCCGAGGTGACCGGCAATACGTCCTGTTCCCTGAGAAATTTCCTCCTGAATACCTCCGTCTGAAATAAAAGCATATATGGTTTGTCCCATAACTTCTCCGAAACGGGCTTTCAGAAATTTAGCTGCAATAGCTGCTCCAGCGGCATAAGCATGTCCCTGACCAAGTGGCCCTGAAGTGTTTTCAATACCACGTTTTACATCTACTTCAGGATGACCCGGAGTTGGTGAGCCCCATTGACGGAATTGTGCTAACTCATCCATCGTATATTTTCCTGTACAAGCCAATACTGAGTACAACATGGGTGACATGTGCCCGGGATCCAGGAAAAACCGGTCACGTCCTGCCCAGGTAGGGTTTTCAGGATCATATACCAAAAACTCAGAAAATAACACATTGATAAAGTCAGCTCCTCCCATAGCGCCACCGGGGTGACCCGATTTAGCTTTTTCAACCATGGATGCAGCAAGTATGCGAATGTTATCTGCTGCCCGATTTAAAGTTGCAATTGAATTCATTATTATTTATTTTTTGATTAAAATTTATATCCTAACATATAATTGAATGCCCACACAGATCCATCTCCGTTAATGCCAAATCCGGGAATATACCAGGGTTTGTAATCTCCCAGATCAGTCTTGGTTATCAGATTTTTGATGCGTGCAGTCCATCCAATATATACTCTTTTATAGATTTCAACTCTGATTCCCGCTGAAATTTCAAACCATAAATTGAAAGATTCTCCCTGAATATTTTTTTGAAAATTGTTATCCCAATATTCATTTTCAAAAGTAATATTCTGCATTTTATAATTAAAGTTCGTATGACCTAACCGCGCTCCTATCAGAAAATAATTTGTAAACTTATTTTTATCTATTTGATTCTTTATCAGATTAAAATCCATTCCTAATCGATAAAAAATTGCATTCCCCTGATAGTTTATTCCTGATGTTGTAAGTTTATTAGCCCCGGCATAGCCAATTTCAAAGACCGGATAAAATCGGTTGTTGATCTCAGCTTGTATCGCGCTTTCATATTGATAAATATCACCTCTATTCAGAAATGTGGTGATAATAGGAGACACATCAACTTCAACCCGTAAGCTATTAAGTTCAAACTTATTTGTACTATCTTTTTTTTCTGAATCTACTTTTTGTCCGGTTAATGTTGTAACGCAACATACCAACAGCAGACTAAAGCAATATCTGTAAATGTTGTACATCTGTTGTATTTATATCGCGATTAACAATTTTATAACCTTTTATCACGTGGTTGGTACTTAAAACCGTATCAACATGATGCGTAATAACCATTCCGCAGGAATATGAAATAAAATATTCTTTGTTTGAATACTGAATATTTAATGTGTCATGTGTTCCATTTATATTCAATACGAAAATGCTCTCCTCTGCCGAATTGTTCAAAGGTAAAGCTATTTTATTGATATTTTTGACATTTTTATATAATGAATCCACATCAATTGAATAATTATTCAGACCAAATACGGTAATACTGTCGATATTCAGGGTGTTGCCTGTCCCTGAATTGTAAAAACCACTTCTGAATAATACCTGCTTATTTTCTCTGCAAGTTTCTTCTTGTGTACAAGAGAATAAAAGCAGTAACATTAAAGTAAGTAATGTAATGAATATTTTCATGAAAATCTATCTGAGAAACTGATTTCGTACTTCTGTTTTCAAAATTCTGATAGCAATTTGTGTCGGATTATCTTCTGTTTCAGCATATATACGGATAATCTGTTCTGCCAGTTGAGTGGCAGGTTCATCAACTTTAAACCGGATTGCGGTTGTGTTTATCAGTTTAATCAGATTATCCTGCGTGTTTTTTATGGCTGACCACAGTTCATCGCTAACATATAATTGTTGGGCATAATTATGCTCAAATTCTTTTCTGATATGATCTGTCATAAGGGTTTGAAATTCCAGACAGGACATTCCAGATTTTATGACATTGAGCACCATATTCGCAGGGTTACTGCGTTCGAGCAAAAGCATCAATCGTTCGTAAGCCCTGAGTTGTAAAGGAACGAAAGAGGCACGTTTTTTTTTTGTGAGCTCAAACTTTCTTCTTTTTTCCTCGTTGGATAACATTTTGTCAAACAGCAAATAAGCTGTCATCATCACAATAAATGCCGGTAATATGTATTTGAAAATTTCCATATGCCGAATGTTTATTTCTAAGGAAACCTGAAATTGAATCAGATTTCTTTTTCAATTTTGTAATTATTTCTTTCGGTTGAATTTCTGGCTACGATTTCACCCAGAAATCCAGTCATGAATAACTGAGTGCCTAAGATCATGGCAACCAGCGCGATGTAAAAATAGGGGCTGTCGGTTACCAGGGCAGCTCTTGTTTGATTGATGATCGCATGTAGTTTAACAGCTCCAACTACCACGACTGAAATTAAACCAAGTAAGAACATAAAACTGCCATATAAACCAAAAAAGTGCATTGGTTTTTTACCAAACTTTGATAAAAACCAGAGTGTCATCAAATCCAGGTACCCATTTACAAAACGGCTCAGGCCGAATTTGGTGGTACCGAATTCGCGTTTTCTGTGCGTTACAACTTTCTCTCCAATTCTGGTAAATCCTGCGTTTTTTGCAAGAAAAGGAATGTAACGATGCATTTCTCCATACACTTCGATGTTTTTAATGACCTCATTACGATAGGCTTTTAATCCACAATTCATGTCGTGGAGTTTCAATCCAGTTACTTTTCTCGCGGTGGCATTGTAAATTTTTGAGGGTAGGTTTTTGGCCAATTTCGAATCATAACGTTTCTTTTTCCACCCTGAAACCAAATCGTATTCTTCTTCTGTTATCATCCTGTATAATTCAGGAATTTCATCCGGACTGTCCTGTAAATCAGCATCCATGGTGATAACGACATCTCCTTGCGCTGCCTGAAATCCGCAATACAAGGCCGGTGATTTTCCATAATTGTTACGAAATTTAATGCCCCTGATATTCGGAAATTGTGCCTTCAACTTTTCTATTACCTGCCAGGAACGATCTGTACTTCCATCGTTTACAAAAATTATTTCGTAAGTAAATTGGTTCTCATGCATAACCCTTTCAATCCACTCATGGAGTTTGGTCAATGATTCTTCTTCGTTATAAAGGGGTACAACTATGGATATATTCATGGGAATGAGTGTTAAATTTTTTGTTCTTCGTTGGGAGTTTCTTCTTCAAATATACTTTTCTGTTTTTTTACTAAACCGGCAATTATAAATCCTAATATTGCTCCTAAAAACACATTGATCCAAATGGTTTGAATGGAGTAGTTTATAGGTTTCATTTGTCGTTCCAACTCATCATAGTATTTATCGTCAAGTGGCAGGTTAAGACTTTCAAAAATTCCACGATTCTGTTCAATCTGCCTCATACTTTCTTCAAACAAACCGGGAAGAAAATCCGGATTGATGTATTTGGTATAAATGATTTTAAATGCAGTAGAAATAATTCCTGCAAACAAAAAAGTTAATACAACGTAATTAAAAACTCGCCAGTATTTGATGTTTCCTCCGCATTCTGCATCACGGTATCGTTTTGCCATCCTGTACATTAATATTATAATTAATGCAATAACAACATAGGATAATAAGACTAATGGGAGAGTTTTTGAGCTGGTAAACAAAAAGTTAACGGAAAATAAAATACCCATGATTAATCCGTTAAACATGGTAGATTTGAATATATTATCCTGCATAAATACCTGAATTTTTAATGAATGCAAAAGTACAAAATAAATACTGAATATAACTATATAATTGGACTGAAAAGGCGTGCAAATGACTCTTTCAGCTTTTGACTTCTTTTACGATTGTGCCAGTCATCGAGCGTTATTTCCCGACAATTCTGGATGTCTTTCTCAAATAATTTCTTCAGTTCAAGGGATATTTTTTTTTCGTAAATAAAAGCGTTGGCTTCAAAATTCTGATTGAAACTCCTTTCGTCCAGGTTGGCAGACCCAACAATTGAAATAAAATCATCGATAACAATTGCTTTACTGTGTAAGAATCCTTCTTTATATTGATAAACCTTAACCCCGGCTTCTAAAATTTCACCCAGATAGCTAAAAGTACAAGCATCGGAAAGTTTTGAGTCTGATTCACTGGGTATCATTAATTTAATACTAACTCCGCTGATAGCAGCAATAATTACTGCATTCAATATCACGTCATTGGGTACGAAATAGGGTGTATGCAGATAAACATATTCATGTGCCGACATAATTCCTGATGTAATTCCTTGCATGATACTTTCCCAGTCAGAATCAGGTCCACTACTTACAATCTGTATCAAATTTTGATCAAATTTTTTTGGTTTGGGATAGTATTTGATGTCTGTAATCAGTTTGCGTTCAACAAAATACCAATCAGTCAAAAACAGCGATTGCAAACCATGTACTGCTGCACCTTCAAACCGAACAAAGGTATCGCGCCATTTTCCCAGTGTATTTCCAAAAATGTATCGGTCAGCAAAATTTAGACCACCTGTAAAACCATATTTACCATCCACAATCAGTATTTTCCGATGGTTTCTGAAATTTATTTTACTCCTTCTTAGTCTTAACCGTAATGGCAGAAAAGGTCGGACATAAACTCCTGCATCCTTGAGAGATTGCAGGTATTTATGGGAAAGATCAAGACTTCCCAGGTAATCATAAATCATTCTCACTCTTACTCCTGATTTAGCTTTTTCAATTAACAATTCCCTCAGATTGTTTGAAATTCGATCATCTTCAAAAATAAAAAATTCGATGTGGATGTGATTCTCAGCATTCTTAATTGCTTCAAACATGGCAGAAAAGGTGGATTCTCCGTCTGCAAGTACTTCAATTTTATTGTATGCATAAACCGATGCATCACTGCTTTTGTATAATAAATTGATCAGGTTTAGGTGGTTCGGATTTGAAATCAATTCTGGGAGTGCATTCGGTTTTAGTTCTTTATAAGGAAGTTTTGTTTCGTGTTTGATACTTTTCTTGGAAATTATTTTTTGTTTTCGATAGTTCTGACCAATTAATAAATATAGTAATATTCCGATGACTGGTAGTAACACTAAAACCAATACCCATGACAATGACCTGACCGAATTTCTGTTCTCCAGTAACAACACCGAAATGGCACTGACAATCATATAAAGATATAATACCATTAAGGTTATGAACAGCAGGCTATTCATGATAAAACTTTTTATTTTTGTTTAAATAAGTAAAATATAAATGTTTGTTAATTCTTAAACAGTTTTCTGCCGCAACTCCAAGTGAAGGAGCGGGTACCCCCTTTTCGATCATAATATCAGAGACCTCAGTTCTTGCTTCATCCCATAATCCGCTACGGATGAAGCTATTCAATAAACTGGAACCACCCTCAACTAAAATTGAATGAATACCCTGTGATGCAATTATTTTCAACATATTTTGAAGCATCGTTTCATCAAAACGCAGGATAATATAGTTTATTTTATCGGAATTCTCATGTGGATTTTCAGTGAAAACCAGGGTTTTAACAGCCTGATCAAATATGGTATAGTTCAGAGGAATCCTACTGGTTCGATCCAATATGATACGTATTGGATTTTTTCCCGGCCAGTTTCTAACAGTAAGAGAAGGATTATCAAGAAAAACAGTATTTGTACTAACCATAATTGCCTGATTCTCTGATCTAACCTTGTGGGTTAGCTGTTTGGTTATGTTATCGGAAATTTGTAAAGGCGGTGTTTCTGCATTCGTTCTTATTTTGTCAATAAAACCATCGCTGGTTTGAGCCCATTTAAGGAGAACGTAAGGTCTTTTTTCTTTTTGCCAGATAAAAAAACGTTTATTTAATTTATTACAGGCATCCTCTAAAACTCCTATTATAACTTCAATACCTGCATTACGAAGTATTTCAATACCTTTTCCCGATACTTTTGGGTTTGGATCTAATGTTCCAATAACTACCCTGGGAATTCCTTTATCAACAATGAGATTGGCACAAGGTGGTGTTTTCCCGTAATGAGAACAAGGTTCCAGATTTACATATAGGGTTGATTCTTTTAGCAAAGATTCGTCTTTTACAGCATAAATAGCATTGGGTTCTGCGTGTGATTCTCCGAACCGGTGATGAAAACCTTCACCAATAATACAGTCGTTATGAACCAATACGGCACCAACCATCGGATTGGGAGCAACATGGCCGACACCATAAGTTGCCAGTTGCAAACAACGATACATGTATTTTTCTTCGTAATTCATTTTTCCTATCTTTGCATGTATGCAAAACGCCATTAATCACATCCGGTCGGAATTATCAGCTTATTATAATGCAAATGAGCTGCAATCGATCGTCCGGTTACTCATATCAAACATCACCGGATTCAATTTTACGGAAATTTTAGTTAACAAAAATACAATTTTTTCTGCATATCAATGGGATTTGTTGAATATTTATCTTGAAAAACTAAAAACTGGAATGCCTGTTCAGTATGTATTGGGTGAAACTGAATTTTGTGGGTTGAGTTTTCGGGTTGATAAATCGGTGTTGATACCACGTCCCGAAACGGAAGAATTAGTTGAATGGATTGTGAAAGAAACAGGCATTAACAGTATGATACTGGATATCGGAACCGGTAGTGGCTGTATTGCGATTGCTCTAAAACATTTCATGCCACAGGCAGTAGTGTATGCTTGTGATGTATCGTTGGAAAGTCTGCAAACTGCCCGGGTAAATGCAGAACTGAATGAAACTAAGGTTGATTTCTTTTATATGGATATTTTAGAAGAAAGCAACATTGATAACCGGTATAATGTCATAGTAAGCAATCCACCCTATATTCCTTATGTCGAACGAATTGAAATTGCAGACCATGTAAAGA
>JAQWCZ010000072.1 GCA_028705705.1 Paludibacter sp. | reverse complement strand
TCAAAACAGCCGTGTGCGTTCCTGGATTCAACGGTTTATAACTAACATACAGATTAGCTCCTTCAGGAGCATTTGCTATAATATTGGAAATTGTTGCCGTAGAAACCGTAAATAATTCTGCATTGGTGCCACTGATGCTGAGAGTTAAATCTCCCATAACATCAGTTGTTTTAATATTCAATTGCTTATTACTTTCTGTGCTGATTTTTGTATTTGGAAAGAAAAGTGATTCGTTGATCTGTCCGGCTACAATTCTGGGTAAATTCGGATTAGATATTGAACCAACCATAATATTGAAACTGATGCTGTCGGTTGTTTTGGTGATATTAGTTATGGATCTGTTAATATTGGTTCCTGACCAAGTTAACGGATCAAAAGAGCCACTTGTAAATGCAGTTCCCGGCGTGGTAGCATATCCACTTAGAGGTTGCAGATACACCCGCATGTGACTGGAAGCTGTTTGTGCCGAACCCGTGTAATTATTAAGGGTATTCTCATCCCATGCTGTTTCGTTGTAATCAATATGCCAGAATAACAGCCCTTCCCCCGGCAGGAATGCATCCCATCCTGTTTTCTTCCGGTATTCCATGATATAAAACTCTTTCGGATATGGATTACTTCCATTCAGATTATGAGTTGTTGCCGAAAGCAGATAAGCCTGCTTAGCTGTACTCGCAACAGGCACAGTTGACTGAGAAAGCGGATAAAGGCTTTTGTCGGCTGGCGAAGCTATTTCTTCAGGAGTTAACCAGCCTAAGTAAAAACGGTCATAAGCTGAATAAGTCGGAGGCGTTCTGCCCTCGTTCAGATAAGCGCCGGCATCCATGATATTCCAATTATCCAAAGTAGATTTGTCTTCTTCTGTGTGATAATAATCAGGCAAACCAATTACATGACCAAACTCATGTGTAAATGTTCCTATTCCACACATGTTTGATCCGGTCTCCCCCTTTAATTCAGATGTGCAGGCGTAATCAAAAACCTTTTTACCGTCAAATTTAATCAGGTTTTCGTTATTAGTATAGTTATATCCAGGAATAACATACCAACGATGCGGCCAAATTGAATTTTCCGGACCCCACTCGGCTTCATTATATCCGGCATAGTAAACAAACACATTGTCGATATTACCATCTCCGTCTGTATCATATTGAGTAAAATCGACCCCTGCATTGTCGGCAGCTTTGCACGCATCAACGATCATATAAGCAGGTTTTACATCGTCTTCAGTATCCTCGTCGTTTGCTCCGTAATAAGCCATGTTCTCAGGTAGGTTGTACGGTCCTACCACATCAAATTGAGGATCAAACTGTCCATTACTGGCTGCTTTGAAATAATCACGGGCAGAACCTGTTCCGCCGTTATCACTATAATCTTCCTGGTTTAGCAACCGGTAAAAAGCGTCTTGTGGATTTGGAACAACAAAACTAAGATCTTTGAAATTTACCATAATAACCAGGGAACGTGGAGAACCTGTTTTGGGAAAACTTAAGGATGATACAGCAGCCGGTGCTTTTTTTATTTTTAAAGGTCCGGATGTTTTTTCGCTTAATAATCCATCTATTTTCAATGCATGATTGAGATATGATTGTTCAATTGCAGATCTTCTTTCCGGATCCCGGGCAATTCTTTCACCGGGAATGATCCTGTTTTTTTTATCACGAACAGCATAAGTATAAAAACCTTTATTATTCTTTTTTATGACATATCCATCCATGGTTGATCTGAACTTACGATGTTCATCTCCGTGTAACCGAATTGTTAAAGTTGTCCCATCGGGTTGGGTAATCGTAACCGGGTAAGGATAAGCAGGAACTGCTTCTGTTTTTAAAACGAAGAATATAAAACAGAAAAGGATAAAAGTGAATTTTTTATTCATGAGTTTATTTTAACTTGTTTCAAATCGAATGTAAATACTATGTACTTTATAATAAATAGAACCGAAATCCAAAAGTTTTGTATTTTATCTGAAAAAATATTACAAATTAAGTCATTTTAATTGTTAAATCAACCATTTAAATATGAAATTTAGCTTAAGTTCAATGCTGAATTGTATGAACAATACTTTTTATAATAAACAGAATCAAATTAAAATTGTTTATTTATACATAATTCATTTTTTTTCGTTTCTTTTGTAGTCAAATCTAATTTTATAAAAAATTAAACGTATGAAACAGTTTTTGAAATTTACACTTGCCACTATTGTAGGTGTTATTATTGTGTCCATTATGGGTACGTTATTGATGTTTGGTATTGCCGGAGCAATTAGCACTTCATCGGATAAGCCGGTTAAAACGGAACCTAATTCTGTTTATCAAATCAATTTGTCAGGTCAGTTGGTTGACCGTTCACAGGATGATCCTTTTACCAGTGCTATGGCAAAAGCTTTCGGACAGCCGGAGATAAACGCCATGGGATTGGATGACATTTTGTCGAACATCGAAAAAGCAAAAAATGATTCCAATATCGTTGGAATTTATCTGAAAGGTGGAATTCTTTCCGGAGGATTTGCGTCGATAAAAGAAATTCGGGATGCCTTGCTTGATTTCAAGACATCTGGAAAGTTTATTGTAGCTTATGCCGATACTTATGCACAAACAAATTATTATTTAGCTTCTGTTGCTGATAAGTTACTGCTGAATCCATCGGGTATGCTTGAACTGAAAGGTCTTGCTGCAGAACTGATGTTTTTTAAAAATACACTTGAAAAACTGGGGATTGAAATGCAGGTTGTTAGGGTAGGAACTTTTAAATCAGCAGTTGAGCCATTTATTAACACAGGGATGAGTGATGCCAACCGATTGCAGATAAATGCTTATGTATCTTCTATTTGGAATACAATGTTAGATGGTATTGCAGCAAGTAGAAATATTCCAACCGATCAACTCAATGCTTATGCTGATGAAATGATGTTGTTTCAATCTCCCGAAAAATATAAAACATCCAATCTGGTTGATTCACTGGTTTATGTAGATGAGGTTGACAGTATCTTGAAATCATTCAGGAAAGATTACAAGGTGATTAAACACAAAGCCATGAATAAAGTACCTGATAATCAAAAATTCAGTAAAGATAAAATTGCGGTGATTTATGCCGTTGGAGACATAGATGGGAATTCAACGGATGGGATTATTTCAGAAAAATTGGTAGAAACAATTGATAAGGTTGCAAAGTCGAAAGAGGTTAAAGCGGTTGTATTTAGAGTTAGTTCACCGGGAGGAAGTGCTTATGGCTCTGAACAAATCTGGAGAGCGCTTTCCAATCTCAAAAAAGACAAACCTTTGATTGTATCAATGGGTGATTACGCTGCTTCCGGCGGTTATTATATTGCCTGTATGGCCGATTCAATTGTAGCTCAACCTAATACCATAACAGGATCAATCGGTATTTTCGGGTTGATTCCAAATATCGAGGGTTTGAATAAGAAACTTGGGCTGAGTTATGATGGTGTGAAAACAAATAAAATGAGTGATGCAATTTCCGTTAACAGACCTTTCACTGCGGAAGAAAAATTATTGATGCAAAATTACATCAACAATGGTTATGAGCTTTTTGTTAAACGCTGTGCTGAGGGTAGAGCTAAAACTACTGACGAAATTAAAGCCATTGCTGAAGGTCGTGTATGGACGGGTGAAGATGCGCTTAAGATTGGATTGGTTGATGCGTTGGGCGGACTGGATGATGCTATTGCGATGGCAGCAGGTAAGGCAAAACTTGATGAGTATCAAATAAGAACATATCCAGAAAAAGAAGATTTTGCCACAAAGTTGATGAAAGCGCTGAATGAGGATGTAGAATCCAAAATATTGAAAAGCCGTTTGGGTGAACAGTATTACATATTAAAGCACCTGAAACAGTTTGAAAACATGAATGGAATACAGGCCAGAATGCCTTATGACATTATTTTCAGATAATCAGTCATAAATTTCAGAAAATAAAAACGCCGGCGTTGAAAGTTTTCAATACCGGCGTTTTTACATGAAAATTTAGATATTTGCGACCAACTCTTTCATGATGAGGGTCATTAGCGGTTGCACCTTATTACCTATTTCCTGCACTTCTTCGTGTGTTACTTCCACAATTTTACCCGGTACGCCGAGATCGGTAATAATCGAAATTCCGAAAACCTGCATCCCGGCATGATTTGCCACAATAACTTCAGGCACGGTGCTCATACCAACTGTATCACCACCAATAATTCTGAAATATTGGTACTCCGATGGTGTTTCGAAGGTCGGACCTGTTGTTCCTACATAAACACCCTCAACGACTTTGATATCGTTTTTGGCAGCTATAGCCTTTGCTTTCGCAATATACTCTTTCGAATAAGCTTCACTCATGTCGGGGAACCGGGTACCTAATTCGTTGTAATTTCGTCCCCTCAACGGATGTTCCGGAAATAAATTGATATGGTCCGTAATAATCATTAAATCGCCAATTTTAAAATCAGGATTTACGCCTCCGGATGCATTTGAAACTAATAAAGCTTCGATGCCAATTGCTTTCATAACACGTACAGGAAAGGTTACCTGCTTCATGTCATATCCTTCATAATAATGAAAACGTCCCTGCATAGCAAGTACCTCGGTTTGTCCGAGTTTCCCTATAATGAGTTTTCCACTGTGTCCTTCTACAGTTGAAACCGGGAAATTTGGAATTTTTTCGTAGGGGATTTCTAATGTGTCAGTCAGTTGGGTAACCAAATTTCCTAATCCTGTACCCAGTATAATACCTATTTTCGGATTTGTTTTAATAATACTTTTGATGTAATCAGCGGTTTCCTGAATTTTCTGCAACATAATCTGTAATTTTTTTTATTAAAGCTGTTTCTTTGTTGTTTAATATTTTTACCCGGATGGGTAACACAAAGATATTATATTTTAGTGAATTTGGAACTGCTTTGTTTTTTATTAACCTTGCTGCGTCTTTTTCTGTTACCAGAATAATTTTTTCTGGATTTTGAATTTCGTTAAATTTTTTTTCTATCAAGACAAGATCTTTTTTTGAAAAATCATGATGATCACTAAAATGCAGGCTATTAATATCGTTAGAATATTCAGCCAGAAAGTTGTTAATCATTTGTGGAGAAACAATTCCTGTCACCAACAGAATAGAAGCGTTTCTTTTCTTAATTTTTCTGAATAACCAGTGTTCATCAGCATAACGGATGAAAAGAGGCAATGGCTCATCATAAATGTATGTAGAAAAAAATACCTGATGATAGATAGATGGTCTGACCTCATGTTCGATTACACGCATATCAATCGGTTTGATATTGACAGGACATTTAGTAACAATGATGATATCTGCACGCTTGCTACCCCTGACCGATTCGCGGAGGTTTCCTCCCGGAAGCAATGAATCCCGGGTGTGTAGTCGTTTATAATCCGTTAATAAAATGGATAATCCAGACCTAATCTTACGATGTTGAAATGCATCATCCAGGATAATTGCATCAAGATTGTGGTAAAGATTCATAAGTTTATCAATTCCAATACTTCTATTTTCACAAACGGCAACAGGGATATTACTAAACTTTTGATAAATTTGAAATGGTTCATCTCCAATGAGGTTTGCATCGGTATTTTTATCAGCAAGGACAAAACCTTTGGTATCCCTTTTATAACCACGACTTAACATGGCGACACGAAACAGTGATTGTAATTCGGAAATGATAAATTCCACATGAGGTGTTTTCCCGGTTCCTCCAACAGTCAGATTCCCAACAGAAATAATAGCAGTATCTTTTTCTACTGACGATAATGCTCCAATATCATATAGCCAATTTCGGATCCCGGTAAATATTCCGTACAGTATCGAAAATGGAAGAAACAGCAGATATCTGAGTGTTTTCTTCATGATTGAACATTAATCTGAATGATTCGTTTTTGCAAAGTTAACAATTCAGGAAATAAATATAAAAAATTAACAATTTATAACACGAGGATCTTTGTCAGTTGAAGTCTTCAGGGTACAGGGTCATAACCACTTCCTCCCCAGGGGTGGCAACTAAGAATTCTTTTGATTGAGAGCCATCCTCCTTTAAATATCCCATGTTTCATAACGGCTTCTATGGCATACTGCGAACAGGTTGGGGTGTACCGGCAACTGGGAGCTTTCAGCGGTGAAATTGCATATTTATAAAAATACACCGGTATCAGAAAAATATATCGCAGTATTTTTTTCATGATGGCATCAATTGAAGCATTTTTGTTAATACCTGTTTTATTTTTTCTTCTATCAGTTTGTAATCTAAAGATTTATCCGAAAGATAGGTAATGGCAAGCTGTAATGATAGCCCATGTTCTCTGCAACTTTCTATTAATGTTGTTTTATTAAGTCGATAGGCTTCTTTGATTTGTCGTTTGATTCTGTTACGATGTATGGCTGTTTTGATTTTCTTTTTGGGAACACTGATGAGCACTTTCACTGGAACATCTTGTACCTCAGTGGATAATTTGTAAACGATTCTCAGTGGATAGACAATAAATGCCTCTCCTTCAGCAAACAATTTTCCAATGCGAATTTCTCCGCATAATTTTTCATTTTTGGGAAATGTGTTGGACTTGCTCATGTTATTTTTATGCAGATCGTTCACGAATGAGTAAAAAATAATCCCAAAAGTACGATTTTTTCGTGACTTTCAGGATTTTTATTTTTAACGAGTCTATTACAGATTTACTTTCCGTTTGCTTTTAATTTCTTAAAATGTTCTTTTAAAAAGCCATCCAGTGCCATAGTCATCGATGGGAATTGTTCGGATGGGGCTTCCATATCCAGTCTCAAACCAGCTTCATGCACTGCTGCTGCTGTAGTTGATCCAAAACATCCAATCTGAATCTCACCTTGTTGGAAATCAGGAAAATTTTTAAATAATGATTGTACCCCAATTGGACTAAAAAACAGGATCATATCATAATTAAAGTCTTCAACAGGAGTAAACGGATTTGATACCGTTCTGTACATCACCGCTTTTGTATAAGTAATTTTCGATCCATCAAGTGCAGCAATTATCTCTTCATTTAAGACTTCTGGAGTAACAAACAAGAACTTCTCAGTCACATGTTTATTTAACACGGTAACAAATTCAGGCAATTTTCCAGTCGTACCGTAGAAAACCTTTCTTTTGCGATAGTGAATGTAGTGCTGCAAATAAACAGCAACCGATTCGGAAATGCAAAAATACTTCATGCTTTCAGGAATACTAATCCTCATCTCTTCACATAAATGGAAAAAATGATCAATCCCTTGTTTTGCATTAAAAATTATGGCTGAATAATCGAGAATTGAAATGCGTTGGGCACGAAATTCTTTTGCACTTAAAGGCTCAACTTTAATAAATTGATGAAAATCAATCTTAACATTATATTTCTCGCTGATGTCAAAATACGGAGATTTTTCTCCTTGTGGCTTTGGTTGTGAAACCAGTATCTTCTTAATTTTCAAGACTTAACAAATTTAAGTTTAAAACTCTTTAATAATCCATTTATAGACTTGATACATACCAATCAGAGGCAAAATTTCAAGTGTGCAAAGATACAACAATATGTGAAAGAAATCTAATATTTTCCGGTAAAAAATCTGAAAAAATTTAATTGTTAAAAAAATGAATGCTGATAATGTGAATATTATGGCCAATATGTCAAATACTTGTTCATCTATTCCATGGTAATGATATATTTTTAAAATTAACAATGGATATAAAAGAATACCCAAGAAAGAAAGGGTAATATGAAAATATTCTGAACTGATTTTATATAATTCTTTATCAATGAAAGTAAAAGCAATTATTTTTGACAGAATCTGTTTAAAAAATAAAAATATCAGGGAGCAAATAAATAAGAGTGAATATACCTTTAAATTTAGAGTTATTAGAGGAAAAAAGTTAAGATATACAAACAGTGAGAGGACACCTATTGAAAATATAGTTAATAGAAACCTGGACTGATATTCTTCTGCTGTGGTTTTACTAAAAATGCTACTCCGGGTTTTGACCTTGGTAATGTTATTTAGGGAGTCAACAATCCAACTATAAGAACGGTTTAAAGAGAAAATAAATAAAATAAATAATACAAGTACAATCACGAATACCCAGCTTTCATTATTTGGAAGCTGAGGTATTGGCACTCCTTCAAATCGGACTATGGATACAGGAATAACCGATTGAATAATGGTGTCGGGATTGGAGATTGTATCTAAATTCAAATCAGGCATATTTTATAATGCAGCAAAATTTCTGGCATTTTCATTCCATTGAACCGAATGCTCAATCGCATTTAATACAAATTCCGGTGAGGATACGATGGTCCACATATTTCGGTGTTCTTTTCCCATAAAGTTTTCATCTACAGAGCGGTTCAACATCTCAATCAATGGGTCAAAATATCCGTCAACATTACAAATGATTATGGGTTTTGTGAAAATACCCAGTCTTTTCCAAGTGATAACTTCAAGTAGTTCCTCCATGGTACCGCAACCTCCGGGTAAGGCTACAGCGGCATCAGCCATCCTGGCCAGTTTTTCTTTGCGTTCGTGCATGGTTTCTACCAGTATCAACTCAGTTAAACCAGTGTGATTCCATTCAACTTCACACATAAATCCGGGAATTATGCCGGTTACCTGACCGCCATTTGACAAGACGGTATCAGCAATCTTTCCCATCAAACCGCGATGTCCTCCTCCATATATCAATCTGCAATCCTGTTCGG
>JAQWCZ010000071.1 GCA_028705705.1 Paludibacter sp. | reverse complement strand
ACTATTTTGGAGCCCATACCTACGAACGTGTTGATAAACCAAGAGGCGAATTCTTCCATACCAACTGGACGGGTAGAGGAGGAGAGACCGCTTCTACGACTTATGTAGTATAGAATTTACGATTTACGAATTACAGTTTTGTGGTAGTAAATGGTTCATGCAAAAAAGGCTGATTCGGAATAATTCGAATCAGCCTTTTAATTTGTTAAAAGCAATGTCCATAGACCGTAGACTGTAGACCTCAATACTGTTCCTGTTCATTCGGGAAATCACCCGATTTAACATCATCTACATAATGTTTAATGGCATTATCCATTACTGCTTCTAAATTGGCATATCTTCTGAGAAAACGTGGAGAGAAGTCGTTGTTGAGTCCCAACATATCGTGAATAACCAGCACCTGACCGTCCACACCACCTCCTGCACCTATTCCGATAACAGGAATTGTAAGCTCAGAAGCAATTTGTTGTGCCAGTTTGGCTGGTATTTTTTCCAATACAATTCCGAAACACCCTGTTTCTTCTAATAAATGCGCATCCCGAATCAACTTCTCAGCCTCTTCTTCCTCCTGAGCCCTTACAGCATATGTACCGTATTTATTGATTGATTGAGGCATTAATCCCAAATGTCCCATTACCGGAATGCCAGCGCTGAGAACTCTTTTAATAGATTCAATGACCTCTTCACCGCCTTCCATTTTGAGACAATCTCCATGGGTTTCTTTCATAATTCTGATGGCTGACGTTATTGCCTCACGTGAATTCCCCTGATAGGTTCCAAAAGGCATATCAATGACAACAAGCGCCCGTTTAACTCCCCTAACAACCGATTTAGCCAAAAATATCATTTGATCCAACGTAATTGGCAAGGTAGTAACATTTCCGCATATTACATTGGATGCAGAATCTCCAACGAGAATTACATCAACTCCTGCACGGTCAACAATACTTCCCATGGTGTAATCATAAGCAGTTAACATGCTTATTTTTTCACCTCTTTTCTTCATTTCAATTAAACGCTGGGTAGTTACCCTGCGCACATTTTCGAAGTGTATCGACATAATTTTTATTATTAATCTGGCTGCAAAGATATGGAATAAATTTTTAAAACAACCATGCAATTTTTTTTTGAATTATACGTTTAAACTATAATCTGCTAAATAGCTGATTTATTAATTTTTTAATGCAGTAATTAATTTGAAAAATAATTAATTTACCTTTGTACCCACTTTTATGATGTGTTGCGTATGAAAAAACATGACTCTGATTTTTTTGATACTTCTTTTCTTTCCAAATTTGTCTCGATGAAATACCTCCCCAGATGGATTGTCCTGCTAATTGATGTTTTGTTGAGTTTATTCGCTTTTATCATTGCAATTTATATAGCGGATAAAATAAAATTTGAACCTTCATCATGGATATTTTTAACTAATATACAAAGAGCAACTGTTTTAATAGTTCTTCAGATAATTCTTTTCTGGTTTTTTCATACATACTCCGGAGTTTTACGTTATGCAAGTTTTGTGGATGCAACGAAGATATTTTTTTCAATTACTCTGAATATCATCATAATAGGATTAATTAATTTAATCTTTACTTCTTTGTCAAAAGGAGTTTTAATATACTATACCGAACTTGTTGTATATGGTATATTATCTTTTTTGTTTTTATTGTTGATCAGATTGCTTGTCAAAACTTCTTATGATTATTTTACACAGCGGGGTGATTATATCACACCTGTTATGATTTACGGGACTAAATCAGCAGCTATCGGAATAGCTAAAATGCTCATGTCGGAACAAGTTGGTTCAAAATATAAATTAGTAGGCTTTATTGATGACGATAAAAATGCAATTGAAAAAATGATTATGGGGGTAAAAGTTTATCATCTGAATGATGAAGTTCTCAAAAAAACCATCATAAAGAAGTGTAAATCAATTATTATTTCACCGGTAAAGCTTAATCAGGTCAACACCTCCAATGTGTTGGAAAAATTTATTGATAATAATCTGACAGTTCTCTCTCTTCCGCCGATGAATATTTGGAAAAGCGATATACCCAGCATTGGTGAAATGCGTTCAATACCCATTGAAAATTTGCTCGAACGACCTCAAATTAACATTTCTACTGATAATATCGCTTCACAATTAAAGGATAAAATTGTATTGGTGACTGGTGCTGCCGGTTCCATTGGAAGTGAAATTGCCCTGCAAGTGTTGAAGTATGATACTAAATTAGTTGTATTATTGGATCATGCCGAATCTCAAATGCATGACCTCAAACTTGATTTACAGGAAAAGTATGAGGATAAAAATGTTACCGTGTTTCTGGGTGATGTTCGTAACAAGGACAGGATGGAATATATGATGGACTTATACAGGCCGGATATCATTTATCATGCTGCTGCTTACAAACATGTCCCCATGATGGAAGATTATCCGGTTGAAAGTGTGCAAGTTAATGTGCTTGGAACTAAAATACTGGCAGATCTGGCTGTTAAATACCGTGTTGAACGTTTCGTTATGGTATCAACCGACAAAGCAGTGAATCCAACCAATGTGATGGGTGCATCGAAGCGTATTGCCGAGATTTATGTACAATCGCTTTTCCGTAAACTGCATGCAACCATGAATGGAACAACAACCAAATTTATTACTACGCGTTTTGGTAATGTGCTTGGTTCAAGTGGTTCAGTGATTCCGTATTTTAAAAAACAAATTGAACATGGGGGTCCTGTTACGGTTACCCATCCTGAAATTATCCGATATTTCATGACCATTCCCGAAGCCTGTATGTTGGTGTTAGAAGCCGGCTCTATGGGTAATGGTGGTGAAATTTATATTTTCGACATGGGTAAACCGGTAAAAATTGTTGATTTAGCACGTAAAATGATACGGTTGGCAGGATTTGTCCCGGAAGAAGATATCAAAATTGTTTTCACAGGTCTTCGTCCGGGAGAAAAGTTGTATGAAGAGTTACTGAATAAAAAAGAATATACCCAAAACACCCACCATCCCAAAATCATGATTGCTAACGTGCAACAATACGATTATGACAAGGTTTCTGTGTTGATAGACAAGCTGATTAATTACAGTAAACTATGCAAGGACTATCTGACTGTTGCAACCATGAAAAAAATCGTACCTGAATTCAAAAGTAAGAATTCTCAATATGAGCGCTTAGATATATGATTTCCATAGAACAATTGCGGGTTGAATTTGGTGGAACGCCACTATTCGATGATATAGGATTTCTCATTAATCCAAAAGATAGAATTGCCCTCGTCGGAAAAAACGGCGCGGGCAAAACTACTTTATTGAAGCTGATATCCGGGAAAATGTCCCCTACAAAAGGACGTATCGTGCTCCCGAAGGATATGACCATCGGTTATCTGCCTCAGCACATGATTCACAATGAAGGTACTACCGTTATGCAGGAAACCGAAAAAGCCTTTGAACACATCAAAGAACTGAAACAGGATATTGACCGCATGGCAACTGAATTAGCTACCAGAACGGATTATGACAGTGAAGATTATCATCGGGTCATTGAAAAACTGGCTCATACACAAGAATATCTTCAAATTGTCGATGGAGGCAATTATCAGGCTGAAATTGAAAAAACATTGACTGGATTAGGATTTGAACGCACCGACTTCTCTCGTCCATGTGCTGAATTCAGTGGTGGATGGCGGATGCGCATCGAGCTGGCAAAAATAATTCTGCAACAACCTGATTTGTTGTTGCTCGATGAACCGACTAACCACCTGGACATAGAGTCGATTCAGTGGTTCGAGAGTTTTCTGATTGCCTCAGGAAGCGCTGTTGTGCTGGTTTCGCACGACAGAGCCTTTATTGATGCGGTTACAACCAGAACCATCGAAATCTCGCTGGGTAAAATTTATGACTATCAGGTGAATTACTCCAAATATGTGGAATTAAGGAAGGAAAGACACGAACAACAGGTCAGGGCTTACGAAAACCAGCAAAAAATGATCCGTGATACGGAAGAATTTATCGAACGTTTTCGATACAAGGCAACTAAATCGGTTCAGGTTCAGTCGCGTATTAAACAATTAGAAAAATTGGAACGTCTTGAAGTGGATCAGGAAGATAATTCCAGACTGAACCTTAAATTTCCACCGGCACCTCATTCGGGAATCATTCCGGTTGAAATTGAACATCTCTCTAAAGCATACGGAGATCACTTGGTGTTGGATAATATCGGTATGATTATCAACCGGGGAGAAAAGGTAGCATTTGTCGGAAAGAACGGAGAAGGGAAAAGTACGCTGGTAAAATGTATCATGAATGAAATTTCTTTTTCGGGAAAACTGAAATTAGGTCACCAAGTGAAAATTGGTTATTTTGCCCAGAATCAGGCTGCTTTGCTGGATGAAAACCTGACTGTATTTCAAACGATTGATCATGTTGCGGTGGGAGATATCCGTACCAAAATAAGGGACATCCTTGGCGCTTTTATGTTTGGTGGAGAAGCGTCTGATAAAAAAGTTAAGGTACTTTCCGGTGGTGAACGTTCCCGGCTCGCGATGATTCGTTTGTTGCTGGAACCGGTAAACCTGTTAATTCTCGATGAGCCTACCAATCACCTGGATATGCGTTCGAAAGATGTGCTGAAAGAAGCCATCAAAGCATTCAATGGTACAGCGATTATTGTGTCGCACGACCGTGAATTTTTAGACGGGTTGGTTACCAAGGTTTATGAATTTGGAAACAAAAAAGTAAGGGAGCATCTTGGTGGAATCTATGATTTCCTTCAGTATAAAAAAATGCAGAATCTACAAGAACTGGAAATCAACACTCTTCAGCAAAAAAAAGAAGCTGTTCAAGAAGAAAAGACAAGTTCTGAAAATAAACTGAACTACGAAGCGCGCAAAGAACTGAGTAAAAAAATCAGAAAAGCGGAAAAGGAAGTGACCGATGTTGAAATGCAGATTGCAGCTCTGGAAACAGAAATTAAACAGATGGAAACAGTTTTACAGCAACCGGAAAAGGCTTCTGACAGTGAATTTATAATGTTATTTCAGAAAAAACAACGTGAATTGGAACAAAAGTTATACGAGTGGGAAATATTAAGTGAAACACTCGAAGAATTAAAAAACAACTGATATGACCGGAAAATTATATCTCTTTCCCACGCAATTGGGAGATACAGATTTTATCAAAATATTGCCGGTGTATAACAACACCCTGCTTTCAACAATTAATCATTTTATCGTCGAAGATGTGCGTACGGCACGCAGGTTCCTAAAAAAATGCGATCCGACAATCAATATCGACGAACTTATTTTCTTTGTGTTGAATAAGCATACATCTCCGGTTGATTTGCAATCTTTTATTCAACCGTTAAAGCAGGGGAATGATGTCGGGTTGCTTTCCGAAGCTGGTTGCCCCGCCATTGCTGACCCGGGTGCCGATGTAGTGGCGTTGGCTCAATCGGCTAATATTCAGGTTATACCACTAGTCGGACCTTCATCCATTTTACTGGCATTGATGGCTTCGGGTTTCAACGGACAAAGTTTTGCTTTTAACGGCTATTTACCGATTCAGGAAAATGAGAAGGTAAAAATGCTTAAAATGCTGGAGAAAAGAATCTATGCTGAAAGTCAGACCCAGATTTTCATCGAAACTCCTTACCGGAATATGAAAACGCTGGCTGATATTTTGTTTGTTTGTCAACCGGAAACGAAATTGTGTGTAGCAGCCGACATCACGTTGTCAACCGAATACATCAAAACCAAATCAATTCAAAACTGGAAAGGAAATTTACCTGATTTGAATAAAAGACCCAGCATTTTCATCTTATATAAATAAAAATTGCACAAATAATTTTATAATGTGCAATTTGTTGTGAATTATGTATATATTTGTGCTTTGAAAATTACAAAACAATTTAATGCATAAAGAAATTCATCTTCAATCACAGACACTTAAATGTTTGATTGAAAATTCTGTAAATTCCTATCCGCAAAATCAATCCATCTCTTTTGTTGAAGGTCAACCCATTAATTACGCACAATTAGGCAAAGAAATCGAAAGAACTGCTGATTTACTATCTGCTTATGGTTTGAAGAAAGGTGATACAGTAGCGTTGTTTAGTCACAATATGCCCAACTGGGTAATTGCTTTCTTCGCGGTAGTTTCAAAAGGATTGATTATCGTTCCGATTCTACCGGATTTTTCTGCTGATGAAACAAAAAATGTACTTGAACATTCAGAATCAATTGTTTTATTTGTAAGTGAACGATTATTTCCTCGCATTGAAAATCTGCCTGTTCCGACCCTGAAAACCATCATCAAATTAGATAATTTCTCTGTGATTAAAAGCGAAACAGAACCGGTTGAGAAAAAAGCAGGTAATGTTCAGGTTGATGAATCAGATATTGCTTCGATTATTTACACTTCCGGTACCACCGGTCGTTCAAAAGGAGTGGTGCTGACACATAACAACATGACTTTTGTTGCAGCAACATCATTCGATGTTTTCCCCATCAATCACGAAGATGTTTTTTTGTCTTTCCTGCCTCTTTCGCATACCTACGAAAACGCTATCGGTATGTTGTACCCGATCATGTATGGTGCTTCTATTTACTATCTGGAAAAACCGCCTACAGCAGCAGCTTTATTACCCGCATTGGCCAAAATTCGTCCGACCATGATGTTATCCGTTCCATTGATCATGGAAAAGATTTATAAAGTACAGGTACAAGGTAAGTTTGCGAAGAATCATTTCACCCGGATGATATATAAAACACCACTGTTCAGGATATTGATTCACCGGATTGCTGGTAAAAAGTTATATCAGACATTTGGGGGCAGATTAAAATTCTTTGGCATAGGAGGTGCCAAAATTGATGCCCGTGTTGAACGATTCCTGAAAGAAGCCCGCATGCCTTATGCCATTGGTTATGGCCTGACAGAAACAGCGCCATTGATTGCCGGAGCGGCTCCGCATCAGACAAAACTGCATTCAACAGGTTTTGCCATCAGAGGGGTTGAGCTGAAAATCCATGAACCGAATGAAAAGGGAATTGGTGAAATTTGGGCGAAAGGCCCGAATGTCATGTTGGGTTATTACAAGAATCCGGAAGCAACAGCCGAAGTGCTGGTAGAAAACGGATGGTTCAGGACTGGAGATTATGGTCGTATGGACAGGCACAAACGTTTGTTTATCAAAGGCAGAATGAAAAATATAATTGTAAGCGCCAGTGGAGAAAATATCTATCCTGAGGATATAGAGTCGGTTATCAATAACAACCAGTATGTGTTGGAATCTCTGGTAGTGGAAGAAGATGGTTACTTGGTTGCGAAGGTTTTGCTTGATTTGGAAGCTTTGGAAAAACATTACGAACAACTCAAATCAATCATTGATGAAAAGAAACTTCAGTATCATGAATGGATGACGCATTTCACCAAAGAAATCAATGAAAAACTCAACAAGTTTTCGCAGTTGAAGCGGGTGGATGTCATGCATGAACCCTTTGAAAAAACAGCTTCGCAGAAGATCAAGCGGTTTTTGTATACGAAGAAAAAGAAGTGATTCAAACGGTGTTGTTAACCCCTATGCCTTTCCATTTCTCTTTTAGCGTCTTTTTCCTTGATTGATTGACGTTTATCATAGTTTTTCTTTCCCTTTGCCAGTCCTATTTCCAATTTTGCTAATCCTTTGTCATTGATGAACATACGAATAGGGACGATGGTTAATCCGGTTTCACGGGTGGCACGCGCTAATTTATTCAGCTCTTTCTTGTTTAATAAGAGTTTCCGGTCACGCCGTACGTCGTGGTTATTGTAAGTGCCGAAGAAATAAGTAGCAATATGCATGTTTTTTACCCACATCTCATCGTTGATGAAGGTGCAATAGGTGTCTGTCAATGAAGCTTTCCCGTCGCGAATCGATTTGATTTCAGTCCCGAAAAGCTGTATACCTGCTGTATATCTTTCGATTATCTCGTAATCAAAAGTAGCCCGTTTGTTTTTTATTAATATGTTGGATGAATGACGCATTATTTCCGGTTTCTTATCCGGACACAAAAGTACGATTTTTTTTGCTATGAAAAATTGACGTGCTCATAAAAATACTTTATCTTTGCTTTATCAACGATTTAATTTTAAAGAATAGCTTTGAAAAAAATATAAATTATGACGTCTGAAATAAAGATTAATGTAGCTGGACTTGTTTATAACCAAGGTGTAGTGGGAACCTACGGCTTGGTTTTAGCAGAGAATAACGGTAAAAGAAGATTTTCTGTTATGATTGGTGAACCCGAAGCACAGTCGATTGCCCTGAAGATGAACAATAAGAAATCTCCACGTCCACTTACCCATGATTTGATTCTGACTATGCTGACAGTTTTCGGGGCAAAACTGGAAAAGGTTCTTATATACGATATGGTTAACGATGTTTTTTATTCCGAGTTACATTTGAAAAAAGGAGAGACATCCATGGTCGTAGACGCTCGTACTTCCGATGCCATAGCTTTGGCTGTCAGATCAGATTGTGAGATTTTTATAAAAGAAGAAATCATGAATATTGTAGGAATGGAGGTTGAAGCAATGGAACCCGTAAATACACAGCAAGAAGAAACAGCTGAAATAGATGAAATAGATGCCGAACAACTTACTCCTGAAGAACTTGATGTATTGTCATTGGAAGACCTGGAAGAACTACTGAATATGGCTATAAATGAAGAAAAATATGAGCTTGCTGTTAACCT